>JASHSL010000604.1 GCA_030040855.1 Terriglobales bacterium | reverse complement strand
AAGTTGTGCATGTAGATATTGCGCAGTGATTGCGGCAGCTGATCCTGGCTCGCTGTAAGGTAGTTTGTGCACGGCAGAGCCGTATATCCCAGGCTGCAGGCGTTGAACGATTGCCGGAATGCCAGATTCGATGCCTCGATATTTTGCTGCTCGAGATAAGCCGCCAACTCATTGGGCACGACAATGGAATTGTTTCTTTGGTCGAAGTTCGCAAGATTGCCACCATCTTCGTGAAAGCCTGGGAGGATCTGCCAGCGCAGGCCGTAGTTCAGCGTGAGCCGGCGGTTGATCTGGTATTCGTCCTGGGCGTATACGCCATATTGCCAAGCCGTGCCGCCGACGTCGGGACTGGAGACCGCGAAGTTGAGCGTGGTGGGTAAGCCTTCTAGGAAATCGCCGAAGGCATTGCCGGTGAAGGTCCCTTGGAATATGAAATCACCAAAATCGTCGGAATTGAATACCGGGGCAAAGCTCTCGAGATCGAAGTACCGGACCCGGCGTGCATCCACGCCAGTTTTAAAGGTGTGCTTTCCCCGGCTGTAGCCCAGGTTGTCGGTAAACTCTGTCGTCTTCGATTCGGTCACTCCTGCCTTGTCTCGCCCAATGGGTGTAAAGCCAGTTCCCGCGCTGAAATTGAAAGTCGGAAAGGCGTGGGTCGTAGGGTGCTGGCTAATATTGACCCCTTGGAGATGGAGTTGCGCGAGCGCAGTCACTCCTTCGATGGGGAAATCGACGCTAGTGATGACGTTTGTAAAACCAAAGCGGAATTCATTCACCAAATGCGATGTGATCGCGTA
This sequence comes from Terriglobales bacterium, assembly GCA_030040855.1. GTDB lineage: Bacteria > Acidobacteriota > Terriglobia > Terriglobales > Acidobacteriaceae > JAFAGX01. Next base: position 11,092 of record JASHSL010000604.1, on the reverse strand, counting down.
GGCGTGGGACACGAGCAGACTGCGGTTGTGAATGCTGTCGGAATCATCCGGCAGCAGCGGATTTGCGTAATCCTCGGTAATGTTCTTGCGGCTGAAGCGGGCATAAGCTGATTGTTTTGCGGTGATGATTTCGTCAATGCGAACATCGGCTCCGTCGGTTTGAGACGGCGTCGGCTGAAAGATCTCATAATTGTAGTTCGATTGCCCGATAACGTTGGGTAGCGGATAGTACGCGAGCAGAGCCCTGGCCGTCGGATTGATCTTGCTGGCGGGAATGATGGGCCCGCCGAGAGCTCTGAGATCGCCGTTGCGCTCGGCCTGCGTCGGAACCAGAAATTGTTCGGCCACAGCGGTGGCGCGGCGGTTGCCCTCATAATCTACGAAAAAGAACGTCCTATCCCGGCCGCTAAATATATGCGGCAGGATCACCGGTCCGCCGAGAGATCCGCCAAACGTATTAAAGTGCTTCGGGACCTTTCCCGCGAATCCGTAAGGGTCCGCATCCAGGACATCGTTCTGCAAATATTCAAACAGGCTGCCGTGAACTTGATTGGTGCCGCTCTTGGTGGTGAAGGTTACGTCGCCCACCTGAGAAAACTCCGCTTCATTGTTGAACGCCGTGACCTTCACCTCTGCAATTCCCTCTTGCGAAGGATATGCATCCTGGAGTGCGCCGTTCTGTCGTACATTGGCGGTGGAGACGCCGTCCACCGAAAAGTTCACCATCGATGAACTCGCTCCCCCCAGAGCCAGGTTGCCCGAACTGTCCTGCTGCACATTGGGGGAGATCACCAGGGCGCCGAGCGGGCTGGTGGTCGTCGCCCGGTTGTTCAAAGGGAGTTCGGTAATCTGCTGGTTCGCCAGCGAATCGCTGATGACCGCATTCTCCGTGTTAATGAGAGCCGCTGTATCGGCAACTTCCACCGTGTCGGACTGACTCTTGACGTTCAACACGACATCGACTCGGAGAGCTTGCCGAGCGGTCAGTTCTGCCGCAAGAAGCTGAACGTCGGCGAAGCCTTGGGCTCGCACCGAAACGGCATACTTGCCCGGCTTTAGGTTTACGAACTCGAATGATCCATTCTGGTCTGATGTGGTTGAGCGGGTGCTGTTGTCTGCCAGGTCGCGTATCTGAACATTTGCGCCGGGCACGACGGCATCCGTTTTATCGTGGACTACGCCGACGATGCTGCCGAATGTTGACTGGCCCACGGCGGAGCAGACCGTCAGGACTACAACAGTCGCAACAACAGAGAACATGGAACGCATCTTCGTTTCCTCCCCCGGAGATAAATCTCCCGGTTAGTGCCTGTGTTTGTTGAGCCGCAACGTGAAGTTAGTAGGACGAAAGACGAGGAGTGCCGCGCCTTCAGGCGGCTCGAAAGGATGGGATTTCCATCGCCCGATCCGCCGGGGTTGCGGATTCAACCCAGTTAGATCTGAGACGCACTAAGTGACAAATCCTTTGACCCTTAGATTGTTTGCACATGGCGATGAGGAATCGCACGCAGAAAGCGATGGTTAGCTGAGTATAGAACGAGTGCCGTAATCGCAACCGTTGCAACCTCCGGCGAAACTATCTGGCTGTCTATTGCGGTGCTGAGTCTGAATTGAAAACGAAACCGCATAAGATTTGTATAAAGAATGCATAAAAGTTTCGTAACGATCGGTTCCACCGAATGATTGATTTCTTTATGTGCGCTTTGTGGACTTCTGTCATGGAATCAGTGTAATGGAAGCAGAGAAGCCACTGCGATTCTGAGAGACAAAGGGCTGAGTGGTCACAAAGAATGCTTGATGATGGGTATCCCTTTGACTCAGGTAGTGCCTACAGATTGTGTCTCCCGGGAATCGGAACTATTCTCTTTACAAGGGAGGAATTATGAAGACGATATCTGTGTTGGCGGCTCTATTGGTGCTCGGCGGTGCATTCGCGGCTGTTGCGCAGACTCCGACTGTCCAGCACAACACGTGGATGAGCGGTGCGCCGATGCAGACGCCGGTTTGGGCTGCGGCGGGGGCGGTCATCAAAGACGAAATCTACGTGGTCGGTGGGGTTAACTCCACTGGCACACCTATTGCTGACACACAGATTTACAGCCCGGCCACCAACACCTGGAGTACCGGCGTGCCTCTGCCGACGACGCTCCAAGGCGGGTCGGCCGCAGTGGTGAAGAACGTCCTGTATATTATCGGCGGCAACGAAAGCAGCGACGTTTGCAATACAGAGAGGATAACCAATACCGTCTGGGCCTACGATCCGAAAACCAACGCGTGGTCTTCAAAATCCCCGCTGCCAATTGCGACATGCGATGCAGGCATTGCGGTGAAGAAAGACATCATCTACGTGATCGGCGGCGTGGATGCCAATAACAACAGGCTGGCGACCGTACAGAGCTATGACCCAGCGACCGACACCTGGGAAGAAAATGCGTCGCTGCTGAACGGCAAGTCGGAGCCTTCGGTCGGGCGGGTCGGAACCATTCGGGCGCGCGGCCATGAGCCTCTCGTCGTGATTGTCGCCGCCGATGGGTTCACGGCTTCCGGATGGAGCACGGACAACGAAGGCTATGACGCGTTGACAAACACTTGGACGTCGCTCGCTCCGGATACCGAGGCCCGTAACTGGGCCTGTGCGGGGGGAATAGGTACGAAGCTGTACGCCGCCGGCGGCCAGCGAGAGGGCGACGTGGCCCTGAGCTTGACCGAATCGTTCACGGTAGCCAAAAACACCTGGAAGAAGCTGGCTCCCATGCCGCAGGCTGCCATGGCCGCTGCTGCCGCGGTGCATCATGGTCGTCTCTACTGCTTCGGAGGCACAAGCACCTATAAGGGGGCGCCCCTCAACAACGTGCAGATTTATCAGCCGTAGGCGTGGGTCTTCGCTGCAGATGGTTATCCCGTTGAACTCAGGTAGCCCCTACAGATTGTGCTTTGGGCTTAAGTTTTTCCGAGGTTGGATGGACGATCTGGTTATAAGGGACCGGATCGACCGCCACTGCTTGTGGCGCGAGTCGAAAAAAGAGCTTGCCTCGATTTTTTGATCGCCGACGATTGAAGCGAAACGTAAATTCATCCAGATAATAATCGAGGTGCTTCTGACTAACCGCTCCCTGGTGGGTTCCGATCAGCCAGCGTTTCAGCAGCGCGATCACGCGATGAACCCTGGGCAACAGCGCGATGCGGTCTTCTTTTTTCCCATGAGGAACGTGATCTCGTGTTCGTAGCCTTTGTTCTCCAAGGGCAGGTATCCCAACCAGCCATCGGTGTGGATGATACTGCCCGGTGCCACCGAATCCTGCACAAACGGGATAAGATTTTCGGCCGAAGCAGTCAAAATCTGACGTATGCCGACTCGGCCAATTCCGGGCCCATCTTCTTGAGCAGCAACGACAACCCGTGCTTTGTCCAAATTCAGTCGACCAGGCAAACCCTCTTCCAGGCCGCCGACATAGCATTCATCCACTTCGACTCTACCGGTAAGCAAATCACGTCCCGGTCTCACCATGGCACGGCGCAATTTGTGCAGCATCGTCCAAGCTGTCTCGTATTTTTTCAGCCCAAGCCCTCGCTGCAATCCCAACGCACTGGCTCCATTCTTTTGCGTGGTCACCCACCACATGGCTCGAAACCATACAGCCAAGGGGGTGCGCGTGTCCTGAAAGATTGTTCGAGCCGTTACCGAACATTGGCATCCAAATTCAACACACTCCCACAAATCCTCAACGCGCCACGCTTTTTCCGCGCCGCAGCGGAAACAGCGGAAACCGGTCGGCCACCGAAGTCGCGCTAGGTATGCTCGACATGCCTCCTCGGGCGAGAAGTGGGGCGGCTGGGCTGGCCGTCGGTGTGGTGTTCATCCGTGGCATGGCCAGGCAGCTGTCGGACACTCTCGGCAACTTCTGGGTGGATCTGACCCGATCACTGCTCCGGATTCTGTTGCCCGCAGCGCTGATTAATAACGGCCAAAGCTTTGTCAGCTCCGTTTTACAACCTGAGCACGGCAGTAGCCATGCTAGCCGGTAGGTTTGGCTTAGCCATTCCCCCGTTGGGACTGGCGGCTCGCTTTGGCCGTCAGAGAAATACCCCTAGCACATCGGGAACTCTGCCAACCCATTTCCTTTGGTTCGGTATTCTTCTGGCTGCCTGTCTCTTCGTTATAGTAGCGCTGAGCTATCTGCCCGCTTTAGCTCTTGGCCCGGTGTTGGAACGACTGCTCTTCCGAGGATGAGCATTGAACCGATCCTATACGATTTAAGATAACGTCGTCGAGTGCCAACCTACTCGCAATTGCAAAGGAGTTGATCCATTGGCTCCAAGACTTCAACGCGAACTGAGTTCACAGCGGATGCCTGCCTCGCGCCCTACCAAGCTCCGTTCACAACGCGACATTAATCTCTGGCGGATCCCGCTGAAGCTGTCACTTGCGGCAGTTGGGCTATTCGCGGTCACCCTAATCCCGGACATCCTTGATAAATACGGAATCATTCACATTCCGTCGTGGTTCACGATGGGCAGTATTGACGATGCCCGTGCAATCCTGGGGGCGATGATGGGCGCGGTCGCGACCGTGCTGGCCTTGATCTTCTCCGTTGCCCTGCTCGTGCTTTCAATGGTGTCAACGCTGTTTGGCCCGCGCCTGCTCTACCGCTTCCTGCAGGACTGGGTTCCACAGGTCACGATCGGCCTATTCATGGGCACGTTCGTATACATCTGCCTCGTTTTCCTCGTTACGCATCAGGACCCACAATCGACGTTCATCCCCCAAGTCTCACTGATCACGAGTTGGGCGCTCGTCGTACTTAGCTTTGGTTTCCTCGTCTACTACAGCCATCGGGTGGCGACATCGATCCAGAACCCGGACATGATCGGCGCAATTGTCGACGATTTGTATGTCGCCGCCGGCAGCGCTCACGCATCCGGGCCTGGTGAGGGCACCGGCCCAGCCCCCGACGACGATGCGATCCTGCGCCAAGCCGAAACTGGCGCGATCGTGTCAGGCGTGAGAAGCGGATACCTGCAGCACGTCGATCATGGTGCGCTGGTCGCGGCAGCGCATGCAACGAACGCGCTGATCGTGCTCAAATTCCGTCCTGGCCAGTTTGTGCTCCGCGGCGAGCCGCTTGCAGCAATCGTCCCGGCGGACAAAGGCAGCGCGATTGAGATGGCGGTGGATCACGGAGTCCACATCGGCCGTCACCGCACCCTCACTCAAGATAGTGAGTTTGGCATCGCTCAGGTGGTTGAGATCGCGATCCGCGCGCTGTCGCCTGCAGTCAACGATACGTATACCGGCGTTGCGTGCGTTGACTGGCTTGCCGATGCCCTGCTCACTTTGGCAGAGCGCCCTCCGCTTGAAGGAAATTGGTACGACACTAGTGGACAGCTTCGTGTATGGATGCCGCCAGTGCGGCTTGAACGTCTCACTAAACTCGCCTTCGATCAAATTCGTCAGGCGTCCGCAACAACGCCAGCCGTGCTTATCCGTCAGCTCGAGGCCATCCGTCGGCTGGCGCCGCGACTTCCGAATGCTTGCCGTCAAACGCTGTCGGAGGAAGCGAGCGCGATTCTCGACACCGGCAGCCGGTTGGTAGCGCTTGATCGCCGCGACCTCGAAGCCGCTCACCGCCGTGCGCTCGCCACGCTTGATGAGCTGTCTTGCACGGGAGGGTGAGCATCAACGCGCCAGTGTAGAGGCAACCTTCCAGGCACTAAAACTTGGGGAGAGTGGTTTGCTAAACCAACTGGTCATTGCCGACCGCCGGCTGTCCTGGATTCTCGTTAGAACCGTTTCGCTATGCGGTTCAGGATCAGATAGGAGCTATCAGCGTGTATCCCACGATCCCAACCGATCGCCGTGCCACAAGCGCCCGCTGGCAGATTCTTGGCGCCCTCGCCGCCGGGCGCCCACTGCCCGTTGCGTGGCTTGCTCGTAAGCTCGGTGCCAATCGCCAAAACGTCCCTATCAAGATCTTTCCAGCTCAAGGGATTCGTAAACTAAGCCAGTTCGCGGATGGTCGGCAAAACAAGAAACTGACAGAAGCGTTTGATGACTTCCGCATCGCCCGTGACAAGCCCGGAACCCGGCTTTCCTGTCGACCAGTGACTCGGCGATCATGCGCCAGTTGAGCTTGAAGGTGAACCTCGATAGACGAGTGCTCATGAAACCCCGGAGGCCAGCTCGTCGGCCACTGCTTGAAGAAGATCACACTGGGCGTGCACGTTGCGGCGGGGGCTGGTTTGCGTTTCCCATCCGTCTTTGAACGTTTACGCCCAGCACCAGAAGCCATAGCATCAACGAACCTTCTCCGAGGAACCCCAGTGACTGAGCGTAGGTGTGCAGAGATTGGCCTACGTGCGCGGGCAGTGAGGTAAATAGCCACGCCAGTCCTGCCAACGCCATCAGCATACCGAGGATTCGGGATAGAAAAATGGACCTGAACACTAGATAACCGACCAACAAACAATAGAGTCCGTGGAACACCAAGGCAGCGTTCACACCCAGAACATGCCGTTCAACAGCTTCAAAGACAAGGCCCACGAGGTTGAAAGACGCCGCGAGCAAGGCGACGCTTCTGTTTATCGCCTTGAAGATGCTATAGAGGAGCAGCGTCACTGTGGCAAAAGCCAAGACCGGAATGAGACCCACTACATAAAGCAGTCTCCCGCGAATGAAGGCCTCGGCGAATATCGCAGTGAGAACACTCAGCAAGAAACTCCGGCGGTTCTGGCCTTGAAACGTGGCGACCCTTCCAGGATCTGGTTTACCATTGCGAGCTCCTCGCGATAGCTGCCTGCTCCTTCCATCGCTGTGCATTCACGCCCATCACCAGCAACCACAGTGTGAGCACGCCTTACCCAAAAGCGCCGGGAAAGAGCACGTAAGGGTATAAGTGAGCTGCAAGAGGCTGCCACAGAAAGGTCAGCCATGCCATACCCGCCAGCACCATAAGCAGGCCGAAAATCCGCGGCAGGAAAAGAGACCGGAAGATCCGATAGCCGATCAATAGGCAGTGAAAGCCAAAAAAAGACCAAGACAACATCATAGCCCCTGCCGTAGGACTTCAAACTCGAGCGATTGCAAGATGCTATCTGCCAATGGTAAGCTCAGCTTCTGCGGCGAGCGAAGCATTTCCTTCGACAGGCTAGATAGCGGCCCTGGTATATGGGTTGTGCCCCGGCTTCCCAAGCCGGCGAAACGGGTTCGAGTCCCGTGGGCCGCTCCAACGTTGCCTGACGTTCGAGCAGCGCCCAATCCATTGCGCTCGGAGGTGGTTCTTCGTCCCCCAGCCGGCTTCGTTTCGTCGGCGGGCCTGCGTTTGGCTATTCTTCGCGCAAAGTTCTCAGCGGTTCCACTCGCGCGGCGCGAAACGCAGGAACTATGCCGGCTACGAGCGCCACCGCAGTAAGCAGTAGAGACACGGCAACGAAGGTGAACAGGTCGGTTGCGGTTACTCCGAAGATCAGACTGGACAGCACTCGGCCAAGAGCCAAAGCGCCGATGAACCCGAAGCCTACGCCGACCAGGGCGGGTCTCATTCCGTCGGCGAGCACCATGCGCACGATATCGCGAAGTGACGCCCCGAGAGCCATGCGAATTCCGATCTCGCGCACCCGTCGGCGCACGCCGTAGGACAGCACGCTGTAGATGCCAACCGCCGCCAAGAGCAGCGCGACTCCAGCAAATGAGCCGAGCAGCAGCATGTTGAAACGCTCGGAGGAAAGGGAATTGGAGATCACGTCCTGCATGCTTTCGACATCAAGCAGCGGCGCGTCGGGATCGATCTGATGGATGGCATGCGTGATCGGAGAAACGGCTCCCGAGGGATTCCCCTGAATTCGCGCCACGAGGCTCATGTCAAAGGAGCGCCAGCCTCCGGTGCTGGGCACGGAAACCTGGTCGAGAGGGAAGTAAAGTGTGGCAGTGTCTCGCGTCTCGTTCAAAGCATCGAGCTTTGTGTCGCCCACAATTCCCACGATCTGTCTTGCCGCATCCGGGAAGAAGGTCAACGTTAGGTGCTGGCCAATCGGATCGTCGTGCGGCCAAAACCGCCTGGCCATCGACTGGCTAATCAACACTACGGCGGGTCGTCCGGCTACGTCGGCGTCATTGAAATCGCGCCCCCGCAGGACTGGGATTCGCAGGGTATGCAAATAGTCTGTGCTGATCAGGCGCACGTCTACTTCCGGCTGCTCCGACATGGGCACGGCCGGTCGGCCCTCAATCGCAATCGGCTGATGCGAGCCATCCCCGTTCAGTGGCAGATTGTCAATGACACTCGCGGACTCCACGCCCGGCAAGGCTCGCACGCTTCTAAGGACCCGCTCGAAGAAGCTGATTTGCTGGGCGGGTGTGGGAAATTTGTCGGCAGGCACGGAGATCTCCATGGTGAGCGTCTGGTGAGGATCAAAACCGGGGTCCACCGCCCGCAGCTGCCACAAGCTGCGAATCATCAGCCCCGCACCAATCAGAAGAATCAGGGACAGCGCGAACTCCGAAACTACCAAAACGCTTCTGGCCCGATCGCCGCTCGAGTCTGTATCCGTGCGGCCCAAGCCTTGTTTCAGTGCCTCGTTCAGGTCCGCCCTGGCCAGGCGCAGAGCAGGCAACAGTCCAGCGCTAATTCCCGTCAGCAGCGAAACGACCAGGGTGAAGACAACTACGGTGCCGTCGAGAGCAATCCCTTCGGAGCGAGGCAATCGATCGGCTATGAAAGCAGTAATCAGACGGAGCCCAAAATGGGCCAATACGAGCCCAAGCACGCCTCCCGCCGATGCCAGCAGCACGGTTTCAGAAAGCACCTGGCTTACGATTTGTTGCCGGCTGGCACCTAGCGCGCCGCGAATCGCGACCTCCTTCCGCCGGGCGAAGGTTTTTGCTAGCACCAGATTCGCCACATTGGCGCAGGCGATTAGCAGCACAAAAGCTACTGCACCCAACAACACCTCCAGGGCTAGGCGGACATCCGCCACCAAATCATCATGCAACGGTCGCACGACGGCACCCCAGCCCTTGTCGTCCTCGGGGTATTGCTCGGCCAGCCGGTTCGAAATCGTGCTCATCTCCGCCTGGGCCTGCTCGAAGTTCACACCGGGCTGGAGGCGGCCAATGACCTGGTAGTGGTGTTCTCCTCGCACGGCGCGCTCCTGATCGGTCCACGCCATCGGGGTCCACATCTGCGCGTACTCAGGCCACCGCATGTGTTGCGGCATCACGCCCGCAACCAGGTAGGCTTGGCCATCCAGATGGATGTTGTGGCCTACGATGTCGGGGTTCGATCCGAAATGGCTTTGCCAGAAGCGATAGCTGAGCAGGACCACATTGCCATGGCCGGGCTGATCCTCGTCCGCAGTGAAAAGGCGTCCTAAAAGCGGCCGAACTTCGAGGACCGAGAAGAAATCCGATGAAACGGCGCTGGCATCTAATTGCTCGGGATGATCCGTGCCCGTGAGGTTGAAACCGCGCCAACAGTAGATGGCCATGCTCTCAAACACGTGGTTCTGCTTTTGCCAATCCAGATAATTGGCCGCGGAAACCGAAAACTCCGTCATGCCTGGAAAACTTTTGGGGGGAGGTACGTGCCAGATTCTGGCCAGCCGACTGCTATCAGGAAAAGGAAGAGGCTGGAGTAGAACGGCATGGACCAAGCTGAAGATCGCGCTATTAGCACCGATGCCAAGCGCTAGGACAAGCATCGCCGCGGTGGCAAATCCGGGAGTTTTCAGGAGCACCCGGGCGCTGTATTTGAGATCCTGGAATAGCCTTTCCAACCTGGATTCTCTCCCTAAGCCTATTGGTTGCCCTCATCTTGGTTGCCTGCATCTTGGGGACCGGGCTAGGGCGAGCGCAAACCCAATGAAACATAAGGCAAACGAGGGCGGTACGCGCGAAAGCGGGAACGCTCACTGTTCATTTTTAGAAGGGACTGTCCGAATCCGCGCAGTCCAGCACGTAAGCCATTCGCCCCCGACGTAGGCGGCCATGAATTGCATCCTGAATCAAGCCTTTGGATGAGATTCGGTCCGGACCGTGATCCTCACCATCAGCTGGCGCGCTTGCTGGCCAGCGATTCCTCTTTAGACCGCAACTGCTCCCAACTTGGCAGGCTTTGATCGCCGGTGATCAGCCGGGCCCCACGCTCATAGGTGAAATAGGACCATGCCCACTGGATGAGCACCATGAGGCGATTGCGAAAGCCGATGAGAAAATAGATATGCACAAAGAGCCAGGTAAGCCAAGCCGGGAACCCGGAAATCTGAACCTTTCCAAATTCCGCGACCGCGGCGGCGCGGCCGATCGTCGCGAGACTGCCTCGGTCCACATAATGAAAGTTTTGTCGCAACTTGCCGCTCAGATCGCGTTCGATGTTGCGCGCCACAGCTTCTCCCTGGTCGATAGCCACCCGCGCCACGCCGGGCAGAACCTGTCCACCCTCGCCTCGGACCGAGGCCAGATCGCCGATGACAAAAATCTCCGGGTGGCCGGGAACGCTCAGATCGGGACTTACCAAAACGCGTCCGGCGCGGTCGACCGGCGCTGCCAGCCTCCGTCCGAGCGGGGAGGCGGAAACGCCGGCCGCCCACAGGATCACGGCTGCATCCAAGCGTGTTTCCCCTATCGAAACCGCTGCGGGTTCGACCTTCGTGACCATGGCAGAGGTGCGCACCTCCACCCCCAAACGGCGCAGCTGCTGCTCGGCACTGCGAGAAAGGTCGGGCGAGTAAGTTGGCAGGATGCGCGGCCCGCCTTCGACTAGAACGATGCGAGTGGCTCGAGGAGAAATGGACCGGAATTGGTGGGCCAGCACGTGGCGAGAGATCTCCGCCAGAGTTCCCGCCAGCTCTACTCCAGTAGGCCCACCACCCACAATGATGAGATTCAGCGGCAACGGGGGTTCACCGGCTACCGCTCGGCGTTCGACAAGTTCAAACGCCAGCAAGACGCGGCGGCGAATCTCAAGCGCATCCTCAATGGTCTTGAGCCCAGGAGCCAACGGTTCCCATTCCTCATGGCCGAAATACGCGTGGCTGGCGCCGGCAGCGACGATTAGGTAGTCGTAGGGAAGCTCCAGATCCGGCAGCTTCACCACTC
>JASHSL010000603.1 GCA_030040855.1 Terriglobales bacterium | reverse complement strand
GTAACCGCATTGGGCTCCGCCCCAGTCGCCATAAGCCTTTTGGATAGCGGCCAGGCTCCCGTGCTCGCTGACGCCTTCGACCGTCGTAATTTCCTGACCTTCACAGCTCGCCGCCAGCAGCGCACAGGAAAGCATGGGAGTACCGTCGATGAGCACAGTACACGCGCCGCAGGAGGAGTCATCACAGCCGCGCTTGGATCCGGTAAGCTGCAAATCTTGGCGCAACGCATCGAGCAGCAGCTTGCTCGGCGCAATCGCTAGCTCATGGACATCGCCGTTGACTCGTAACTCTATAAGTTGCTTCTTCATGTCTTTTCCGAATGCCAACCGCAAACCCTGCTCTCAATACCCAAAGTCGGCCTGCGCGGCATAAGCATGCTGCTTGACTGTCAGGTCTCCGAGGCGGCAAGCACCGAGCTGGTTCACATAGTCTTCGCGACCTGAGATGCCATAAACCCAGCGATTCAGCCAGGCCCGATTGTCCTCCCGCGTCTTAGTCTGCTCGTGATACTGACGGAAGAAAGCATCATCCCGTTTGTAATATCCCTGGACCGGCGAGGGATGCGCTCCATACGGTGACTCCACCACCGCATTCACTAGAAATCCGGGAATCACGGTGCGATTGGGATCGCTGCGAATCACGCCGGAGTCAACAATTTCTTCTGCGATGACGATGACTCGTTGGGCGGCCCGTACCCCCTCGATCATCACACCGAAATTTCCCCAGCAATGGGCATTGCCGTCGCGATCGGCGCGTTGCACATGGACAATGGTGACATCGGGATTCAGTGCGCGCACTGCCCAAAGAGACTCTTTCGGCTCGAACGGGGAGACCATCGGATGAAAGAAGGGATGGCCTCGGGTCGTATCACTTCCCAGGGCGGTGCGCGTGGGGAGAAACGGAACGCCCATGGCACCCGCCTGCAGAGCCAAAGCCACACTGAAGTTTGTCATGTTGAAGATCTCGATTTGGTTCTGCTCGACAGCGCGGCGAAAGTTGTAGGCCGAACCCATCATGACGTTGCCGACCCAGGCAGCAATGACCTTCTCCACGCACCCGGCTCCGATCGCTTGGTCGAACAAAATATCCGAGATCGGCCCGATCAAGGTGAGGCCACGCTTCTTCTGGCGAATGATTTCATGACCGGCGGCAAAGGGAATCATCTGCTCCATTTGCAGTCCCATTGCGACGGAAGCGCCGTCCGGCACCAGCTCGGCAACGGCATCGCGCAGGGAAACAACCTTCGCCATCACTTGCCTCTCCACTGCGGCTGCCGTTTCTCGAGAAACGCCTTGATTCCTTCCTGCGCATCCGCGGTTTTCATGAGCTCTTCCAGGTAGATGCGCTCGGCTCGGGCAAGCCCTTTGTCGAAGTGAATGGAGTCCCAGGCATACAAGGCTTTCTTGGTGACGGCCAAAGCCGCAGGACTGAGATGCGAAAGGCGCTCGACCGCGTCCTTGACCGCGTGCTCCAGATCCACTTCGGGTACGACAGCGTTCGCCAGTCCGATGGCGGTAGCTTCCTTTCCTGGAATGCTGCGTCCCGTGAGCACGAGATCAGCCGCCTGCTTCTGGCCTACCAAGGCTGCCAGGGCGGCCGTGGCAACCGGCGGATAACAACCCAGCTTGATCTCCGGAAATCCCCAGGTGGCCAGCTCCGACGTGTACACCAAGTCGCACATCATGGCCAGTTCTGCGCCCCCGCCCAGGCAATGACCGTGCACCGCCGCGATCGTCACCTTCTTCGATGTGACCAGTTGACGGATGAGACGGTGAAACTTGGTCAACATCTCCTCGATTTTGTCCGGGGCATGTGCCGCTACGTCGACCCCCGCGGAGAACGCCTTCTGAGAGCCAGAAAGAACGACCGTGGTGATTCCAGGCAATGGCTCGATCTCCGCCCAAGCCGCCGCCAAATCGTCCATCATCGGAATATCGATGATGTTGAGAGGCGGATTTTCCAGGCGCAACCTGGCCACCGGGGCATCGAGCTCCAGGGCAATCCGGGACCACTGCGTTTGGGCTTCACTTCCCATATCCATGCTCCCACCTCTTGGGCAGCCGACTACCGGCGATTCACAAGCGCTCGGCCGATCACGCATTCCTTTCGACCGATTACTTTGTCCAAAACCCGTCCTTGTCGTATTCGCGAATCGCCTCAAGTTCTGCCAAACTTGGCTCTACGGTTCGCTGGAGATTCTTGCTTACTCGCAGCTTCCAGCCCGTGCTAGCGAGCACATCTTCCATGCTTACACCCGGGTGCAGAGAAGCCAGAAAGGCTTCTCCGCCTTCATCGAAGCGCAGCACGGCCTTGGTGGTAATGACGGCCGACGGACCGCCCCGCGGAAGTCCCTGCCGCTCGCGCCAGAGATGGCCCTCGCCGTAGCCGGGGCTGGTCAGAAACGAAACACGCTCCGGAAGGCGCTGTTTGCTGTGTTCAAGCAAAGTCACAAAACGATGCGCGAGAGATGCGATGTCGCAGGCACCCCCTGCACCCGGCAACCGAACCATGCCCTGCACACCCCGCACTTCGGTCGAATTCAAGTTACCGAAACGATCGACCTCGGCAGCTCCGAGGAAACCGAGGTGTACGCGCCCAGACTGAAGCAAGCTCATTACGCCAAGCATGTCCAAGCATTGGATCGCGCCCAGAATATTGGGAGGATCCGCCATGGTGTAAATCAACTCCGGAGCAGGTGTGCCACGGATGACTCCGTTTTCAAAGAGCCCGACCGCACGGGGAGCATGGGTACGCTTGGCCACGACGAAGGCGATCAAAGGAAGACGCATTCCCACGAACACGATCTCGCCATCCTTGATCTCACGAGCGGCCGTGGCCACCATGAGTTCAGCAAGCGTGTAGGCTTGCCACCGCGAGTTCGCGAGGGTAGGGAGCAGACTTGTCATCCTCAACCGCCAGGCTACGGTCCTACGAGAAGAGCCAAACCCGGGTCCGGCTTAACCCGTGCTGCGATCGGTCGCGATGGGGGTGACCCCGGTATCCGACCGCCTTTGCTCAGACTCCTCAGCCCGCTGTTGCCACAGGTTCCAGGGGATTACAAATTGATGGCTGACTTACGCACTTCGCCGATCGACGCGAGCGGATCGCGCGCTCCTTCTTTGGGCGCAATCCACTTCTTCTCGCTAGCAATGATGTCAAGCAGCAGCTTCCTGTCCGCTGGAGTCGGCATGTATTCTTCCAGATGCTGCGCGTAGGCCTTGTCGTCGAGCGGTTCGCCGGTCTTGGCATGGAATTTCTGCCCTGCCCAGCGCCCGATGTGGCGATTGAACTTGATATCGGGAGCGTACAGGGGGAGCTCGCCTGGCTTGCGTACGTTATTGAAGCGTTCGATCAGGCCGGCAACCTCATCGCGGTAGAGATGCCGGTTGTAATCGTTCAACTCATCCACTTTGGCCTCTTGGGTGTTCTTGGGTTCGTCATAGCGGCCTTTGATGCCCCAGACGTATGCCCAGTGGGCGGAACCCGAGTTATCCGTGCCAAACAGGTCATACGAACTCGATAGCCACTTGTTGAGATACTTTTGAATGAGCCAGGCGGGAACCACGCCTGCCTCCACGATGCGTCGCAGACCGTCGTTGCCCGTGCCCATGTGGAACGCCTCTTCCCGCAACATGTAAGACATGGACCTGCCCAGCGGAGCGAAGGCAGAATACTTCAGCATCTGCAATTGGAACTTGCCGTCGCGGTCGACAAAATCGGTGTAGGTGAAGAAGTCCATCCAGTTGTCCACATCGACGTTGAAGGCGCCGAGCAGGCGCTTGTTCTCGAACGCCCGCCGCTCCAGCATTTTCTGCGCTTCCACTTTGCCGGAATAGCCGAAGTGTGCGATCAGCAAGGCACACATCTGCCAGCCGTGACGCATTTCTTCAATCATCACCCGGGTGAGGGCTTTGCGGTCCCAGTCGCTCGGCGAGGTCTCGAATAGATGGCGCTGTTGCTCCACGCTGGCAAACTCGGTGTCGCCCTGGTAGACAATCAGGTTGAGCAGGGCATCGCGCATCTGCTGTGTCGGCACTTGGCGCAGATTCTCCCACTTCCTCCTGCCCTTGAAGGCGCCGAATTGAATCTCTTCGGTTTCGATAGCGCCGTACAGAGTGTCAAACTGAAAGCTGGCGATCTCGTCATGATCGACGCCGATTTCCTTGCGCCAGTCATTGAACAGGCCGATCCAATCACTGAAAGTTCCGATTTTGGCTACTTTTCCTGGCATAAATCCCCTCAACAACCACCGAGCAGAACCGTCGAGAAAGTCCCTGTGACCGCTGGCCTTTTTCGACCGTATGGGCGTGGCTAGTCGATGTCGGCATGGCAACTTCCCTTTTCTCGGCGAGCTTGGCTCGCGCCTAGAGAGTTGCGCCGCTTCGTTGGCTCGCGTCGCGCCGACGCGCTCACTTAGCGGCAAAGACCGCCGGACGCTTGTCCACGTAGGCAGACAAACCTTCTTTGGCGTCCTCACTCTGGAACAGCAACTGCTGGTTTTCCCGTTCCACCGCCAAGGCGGATTCCAAAGGAATTTCCCACCCGGTCTGGACCGCGCGCTTAATGCGCCCTACCGCCTTGGCAGCTTTGTTCGGCGGGCAGAACTGGCGGGCGTACTCCATGATATTTTCGAGAAAGCCTTCCCGTTCGAAGATGTCATTGATGATCCCGAGTTCCTTGGCTTCTTCGAAAGAGAACGTATTGCCGGTGACCATCAATTCGATCGCCTTGCTCTTGCCTACCAACCGAGACAAACGCTGCGTGCCGCCGGTTCCCGGAAGCACACCGAGATTCACCTCAGGAAGGCCGATCTTTCCGGCATCCTGGCGGGCGATCCGAAGGTCGGCCGCCATGGCAATCTCGAGGCCTCCGCCCACACAATGTCCGTTAATCGCGGCAATCACCAGCTTGGGCGTGTGCTCGAGGCGCAGAAGCGTCTCGTTGGCGTGCAAGCAGAAGTAATACTTAAAAGTTGGGTCAACACTGGCCAGCATTTTGATGTTCGCACCCGCGGAGAAAAACTTGTCTCCTGCCCCGGTGAGCACGATCACATAGACATCGTTATCCATGCGCGCACGCAGAATGGCGTCATCCAGCTGGCGGTTCATCTCGTAGGTGTACGTGTTGGCCGGGGGGTCGCACATTTCGATCACGCCTACGCCGGCGTCGACTCGGTAGTTAATCAATGGCTTTGTACTCGCGGCCGGTTGGATGGTGGTAGCCATGGCAAAGCTCCTTTTTGAATTTATAAGCTCAACTCGCCCTTTTCTTGGTCCGCTTGCTATCGCGCACGGCGGAAATCCCATGCAGAAAAATGTCGGCAATCTCACTGGCGATTTCTTCGGCATCGCCGTCGATGCGGGGGTTGTACCAGGTGTAAATCCAGTTCATCATGCCGAAGAGGCTGAGCACCGCGATTCGACTGGAGACCTCGAGCCCTTTCTGGCGCTTGAAATCGTCCACTAGACCCACGCAGATTCGGTAGTACTCCCGTTTGAGAGCCCTGATCGCGCTGCCAAAGCCGTTTTTTAGTACCTCATCTTCGTGCGAGAGTACCTTCATGGCGCGGCGATTCGCGAGGAAGTATTCGAGATGGTTCAGAACCAACAGGCGAATCCGTAGCTCGGGATCAGAAGCTTTGTCTAGGCGTTGGTGCAAACGCTCCAAAATGGTGGTGAAGGCGTGCTTCTGGATTAAATAGAGAAGTTCCTCTTTGGATTCGAAGTAGTAATAAAGACCCGAAAGGGAAATTCCGCTGGCGCGGGACAGATCGCGCATCGACGCGCCTTCGTAGCCCTTTTCATCGAAGACTTCCGTGGCGTGTTCGAGAATCTTGCCGAGTTGGCGATCGAAGCGAGTTTCCGAAGGCAGGGCGGGACGGCGCCCGGCATGGGTCACGATGGATGGTGTGCTCGACGCCACAGTTCGAACGTTCGTTCGAATCTACTATACTCTCTTGCCCCAGGGATCACAAGAGGTTGGCAATAGGATCAGGACGTCAAGCCGGCCCCTCCCTAAGCCGCTGCAGCGGTTGCCGCCTGCGGCACAAAAGCTCGCGCCTGCCGCGCTAGCAAACTTCTCCACCGAAGGTCCACGAACCGTCGTAACTAGGACGACAGGGAATTCCGGCCTTCGCGATGGCTCGTGGGCAAACCGGCTGAGGCTCCGGCCGAGCCAACTTCCGGCTCGCACGACGGGAATGAGGAACCAGAGTTAGTTGCGAATGTCAGACATCAATTGGTCAATTTCGGATTTCACATCGGCGGTGACGGGCAAAAGGGGCAGCCGCACGGTACCGCCGAAATAGCCGTTGAGATCCATGGCGTATTTCAGACCCGCGATCCCGATCTCGCCCACAATGCGTTCGGCAGCCTTGGCAATTCGCCCCTGCTGCAGGCGGGCCAGATCCATGTCCCCTTCTTTCCACGCAGCATAGATCTCATAGCAAGCGGTGGGAGCCGCATCGGCGAAAGCTAGGATCCCTCCCACCGCCCCCGCCTCGAGGGACGGGTGGAATTTTTGCGCCGCACCGACCAGCACCTGAAAACCCACCTCCTTCTGCCTTGTCTTCAGCCCGCCGACGGCTGCCGAGGACGATCCTCCCGTCCGGCGGTGGCGCTCAGTCTCTCCCGACCGCTCCGCCGGCGCACTCAGAGCCCCGAGCGGGACCAATTCGCCGCCCTCTCTGTTCCCTGCGGCTCTCAGCATGCGTGGTGTAACTCCCTCAAAACTCTCGGTCACGGTTGCACTGCGTCTCACGTGAACCGTACCTGCGACCATGCGGCGCACCTTCTCCACATCGCCGCTGGATTCCTTAATGCCAACCAGGTTGGGATGCTCGGCGAGTTCGATCACGA
>JASHSL010000602.1 GCA_030040855.1 Terriglobales bacterium | reverse complement strand
TCCACCTCAGATTGAAATCATAGCTGCCCTCGAGCCCCGTCTTGTCCACCACCGGAGTGCCCAGCTCCTGAGACAGGTGCCGACAGAGATCCGCGACGGAGACTCCGCGCGCGGCCAAATCCACTACCTGTCCGGCATCCACATGCATCCGCATTTGGTGTCTTCCAAAGGGCCGACCGTCGCTAGCCTTCATGCCTTCACTGGTGCTGTCGGAGGGTGCTGCCTGAAGTTTGGGCCTGTGACCGTCAATGACGAGAGCGTACGTCGGCAAATTCTTGGTGTCGCGGTGTAGCACCAGGTGGAAGCGCTCC
Source organism: Terriglobales bacterium (assembly GCA_030040855.1). GTDB lineage: Bacteria > Acidobacteriota > Terriglobia > Terriglobales > Acidobacteriaceae > JAFAGX01. The sequence goes on along the minus strand of JASHSL010000602.1, from coordinate 5,262 downwards.
GCGAGTAGGGTCTGCAGCCTCTGCCGATTTTCCATCCGGCGGTCCAGGCCGGGTTCGTGCGCCTCAAATTTTCCCACCCTGGCTTCGATGTCGTACCCCTCTGAGCTGAGCCAGTCGGGCGCCCCGAGGATCTGATTGACCTCGACCCCGTAGGCTTCTTGAATGATGTTGCGCAACGGAACATTGGTTGCGACGAATCCATCGGGGGAAAACATCATCCTCACCATCTTGGGATTGCTGCCGGCATTCGTTGGCGTGGTTTCACTTCGTTTGATCAAGACCGACTCGAACGAGGGAGCCGTTGCGCTCATCGCGTCCGTCTGTGACTGGGCCGGGGTAGGGGTTGCGTTGGCCAAGCCAAATCCGATCGGAGCGGCCATCGCCACCAGTCCGGCCACAGTCAGGAATACCTTCCGGCTGAAGTCCAGTTTGCGTACCAGGTGCGTCGACATGATATGAACCATCCTTTGCTTGAGATCGGCCCCGGTGACCCCGGATACGCAAGCCAGCGGAGACCGGGCGCAGAATTCACACACTTTCAGAATGCTCTCGGCGTAGATGCGCCGCTCACCGCCCAATTCCACAACCTCTTCGTCGCAAGCACGTTCCCGTTCCTCTACCATCCGAGCTCCCAACCACCAGACCAAGGGGTGGAACCAGAAGACCGCTTCGACGATCATGTGAATGGCGGCAGCCAGGTTATCGCGTCGGCGTACGTGCCAAAGTTCGTGCGCAAGGATGGCTTCGAGGTGCGCATTTTCAAGGTGATGGGAAATTCCTTCTGGCCATAGCAACACCGGCCGCGCCATGCCGAAAATTCCCGGCTCGAAGGTGGTCCGAGAAAGCAGCATCTCGACCCGCTGCTGAACTCCGGTCAGGCGCTCGATCCGCCGCAGGGCTTCCACTTCGCGTCCTTGGCGCAGGACAACCGAGCGCCGGACGGCTCCGGAGACCTGCCGCCAGCGCCACCCATACCGAAGAAGCACCGCCCCGAATCCACAGAGCCACAGGCCGAAAAGAAGGGCTGGAACCAGAGGAGTCAGACCCGGGGGAAGCCGAGTGGGCGTGAGCTGGGACATGGCCGACCCCGCCGGCTGGGTGAAAGGCTGGCTAATCTCTTCGACCGCGACGTACAGGCCGGCCTTCGCTCCAGCCGAAGCGCGCCACCATGACAGGTGGCTGCCCAGGGCGACCAGCAGCCAGAAAGGGACGAGGAATTTCATCGAGGCCGTCAGCCAGAGCCCATAGCGCACGCGCGCGTAGTTCGTTCGCAAGATCAAGGTCAAGAGGGCGGCTGCGATAGCAAACAGCGTCGACTGCCAGAGGTGATCCCCCAGTGCGGGTGCCATGGCGTCCCACACCGCGGAGAAGGATCTCGGGTTCATGGCGCCGCGTCCTTTCTCTCCAACTTGCGCAGAGTTTTCTCGGCTTCCTTTACATCCGCGAGGGTGAGTTTGCCGGATTCGATCAGATGCGCCATCACCGGCTGCGAGCGCCCGCCGAACAAGGCAAGCAGGTCGTCGATCAACCGGCGCTGCGCCGCGCTGCGCGAGAGAGCTGCTGCGAAGACGTGAAAGTTGCCGACTTTCTTAATGCGGTGCACCGCTTTCTTCGCTTCCAGGCGATACACCGTGGTCTGGATCGTGGTGTAGGCCGGCCGGTCCTTTTCGGGAAAGGCTTCTTGCATCTCGCGGATGGAAGCTTGTCCGTTCTTCCACAGCGTCTCCATGATCCGAAGTTCGAGCTTGGACAATTTCGGTTCGGCCGTCGCCTCTCTCCTATTCATGTATGCATTACTACTACATATGTAGTTTTTATGTCAAGTGCGATGTCGTCGTCCGCCCTCCGAAGCCCGCAGCTTCTGGCGCCAGGCTCGGGATCCTTCCAGGCCGAGGCCGGTTAGGCGAGGGCGGCCCTCAAAAAATGAGTTTGGCGGCCAACTGAATCACGCGCGGTCCGCCACCTCCCAGGCCCGGATTGGTCTGTGCCTGGTCGGGAGTTTGGGTGATCAATCCCGTGGGCCCCATGCCCGGAGTCACGACCCAATTGGGCAGGGCAAAGTTAGGATGATTCAGGATATTGAAGAACTCCCCTCGCAGCTGCAGGTTCACGCGTTCGGTGAGGGGCGTGTTCTTGAGCAGGGCGAAGTCCCAGTCCCGATAGTGAGGACCGGTGATGGCATTGCGCCCGAGGTCGCCGAAGGTCCCGTAGGGGGGTTGGGCAAAGGCATTGGCGTTCAAGTAACCAATGGTGTCGGGACCGGACTCCCAATTGGGATTGATGGGGTTTACGCCGGGAACGAGATTGGGTCTCTGGTGAAAATTCGACTGGGTGTTGAAATTGGGATTGGGAAAGGAACTGGTGTCATTGGCGCTCACGATCGGCACCGGCCGCCCGGTCTGGAGGGTGACAATTGAGTTCAGCTCCCAGCCCTGCGCCAGTCGCTTGGGGCCGCCGAACAAGGCCGGCACCTGATAGCTAAGCGCGGTGGTAAATCGCTGGCGAGCGTCGAAATTTGAGGGGCCGTACTCCGCCTTAAGGTTATTGGAGTTCTGGGGTAAGGCCACGGTTGCGAAGTTGTAGTCGATGCCGTCGGAGGCATCGTCGAGCGACTTCGAAAACGTGTAGCCGGCAAAGCCTGAGAATCCGTGCGCCCCCTGCACTCTGAAGGTTGCTTGCAGAGCATCGTAGTTGGAATGGCTGATGGTCGCGAACTCGTCCATAAACGTGTAGTTCGGATTGGGACGATTGCCGTATGCATTAGGCTGGTTGGCGTCGCGCAAGCGCACCAGTTTAGTCCCCTTGCTTCCCACGTAACCAATCTGCATGGCCACGCGTTTGGCCAGTTCCTGTTGGACATTCAGGTTCCAGCTCTGGGTGTACGGGGTAACCAGATTGTGCGGAGTGAAGAAGATCGGAAACGGAGGGGCGCCGGCCACAAGCACCGGGCCCGGCCCGCCGGCCCACGGTATCGGTGAAGGTATCGTGTTGAAGTTCAGGGGCAGAACCGGGAGCGGGCCAAGAGGAGGGGTGACCAACCCGGCATCGTCGGTGAAGTTGGCGATCAGCAAGTCCTGCGGGATGTAGTCGAAATAGATTCCGTAGCCACCACGCACAACCGTCTTCGGCACCGGGTTCCAGGCGAAAGCCACACGCGGGCCGAAGTTATGCAGATCTCGTTCGTAGGCGGCGTTCAAGCCATCGCTACCCAACATGGCCAGGGTTCCGTTCGGGGCAAGATTCGCCAGCAGGTTATTCTGCGCGCTGAGCGGGCCGAAATACTCCCAGCGCAAGCCCAGGTTGAGGGTGAGATGGGGGGTGGCACGAAAATCGTCCTGGACGAAGAAGGAAAGACCGTTGTTGTAGGTGGTGCGCTGGGTGTTCCCCGCCTCCGCACTGACGTAGGAAACATCGCCCAGATAATAGGCGGCTAAAATGTCGGCCCCCTCGTTGCTGGGGATGAGACCATTATTCGGAGCAAAGACAAAGTCGCCGCGTTCCAGGTTGGCGTTGTACCCGTTCACGATGGCGCGCCGGTATTCCCCGCCGAATTTAACCGTGTGACGAGCAGCGTTCCAGGTGAAGTTATCCAGGATTTGGAAACTCTGGCTGACCCGTCCCCGCGGGAGGCTGTACGCGACAGCTCCTAGGTTGTCAAAGATTCCGCCGAAGTCGATCTCCGGCAGCCCAAGCTGGCCTGTGCCTAGGTTAAGGCCGAAACTCGAGGGATTGAAGTCAGCGTCGAGAAAGGTAAACGAAGTGCGATAGCGGCTGTAGCCAAAGCGGATCTCATTCAGCTGTTGCGCGCTGACCGTGGAGAGGAAGCTGATCGAAACCACCTGCACACGCGTGGGGGACTCCTGAGCAAACTCGGGCAAGCGGGACCCCTCGCCGGCCCCCAGACCGCCCAAGGGAAACACCTGTTGGCTGCTGGCGTAGGCATAGCGGCCGGAGAGTTGTTCCCCGCTACTGATGTTGTGGTCGAGCTTGACGATCAGGCTGTCGACATCGTTCTTATCCTCTACCAAGCCGGGCACAGTTCCGGAGACACCGTTGAAACCCGTAGGCTGGGGAAAGAAGCTGAGAATCTTGGTCAGGGCTGGGTTGGGAGCGACTCCGGTTGATTTCACGTAGCTTTGGGCTAAGGCGATTTGCTGGGGCGTCGGCACGAGGAAGGTGAAGTCGGATCCCACACGCTCTCTCTGCCCTTCGTAAGCACCAAAAAAGAAGGTCTTGTCTCGGATTATGGGGCCGCCAAGCGAGCCGCCAAACTGGTTGTTGCGAAAAGGGCTTGCGGGTGCTGGAATGCGATCAAAATAATTTCTCGCGTCAAAAAAGCTATTGCGTACGAATTCGAAAGCGCTGCCGTGCAGCTGGTTGGTTCCCGATCGGGTGATGATATTCACGACCGAGCCGCTGTTCCGGCCGTATTCCGCGGGAAACTGCGACTCCAGATTGAATTCCTGAATGGCATCAATCGGCAACAGCGACGCCGGCGCTCCCCCGATGCCGGTCTGGTTGAGCGCGGAATTGTTAAAGAAAGGATCGTTATTGTCCGTCCCGTCGAGCGTGTAGTTATTCGAGCGGTCGCGGTTGCCGTTGATGCTGAACTGCCCGAAGCCGTCCTCGACCGCCGCTACACCCGAGGCTTCGACGGTTGCGCCCGGTACTAAGGCGACCAGCTTGCCAAAATCGCGACCATTCAGGGGCAGGTCGGTTACCAGTTTCTGGTCCACGACTTCCCCCAGCACGTCGCGCGTGCTATCGACCACCGGGGCGGCGGCCGTGACCGTCAATTCCTCCTTGCGCTGTTCCAGCCGGGTGAGGGCAAAGTTGGCGGTGGTGTCGAGACCCACGCTGACAATAACATTTTCCACCTCGGGAGAGAGCCCCGAGGCCTTCGCCGTAACGGCATACTCGCCTGCGGGTAATTCGGCAAGAACATACGCACCGTCTTCCCCGGTCACAGCCTCGCGCATTTGGCCGGTCGCGGTATTCCTGGCGCTGATCTGGGCCCCGGCCATTACACTCCCGCTGGCATCGACGACTTTGCCGCGGATCGAACCGCGATAGCTCTGCGCCGGAAGCAGATGAGGAACGAGTAGCAGGATGGCCCATAGAACATTCGAGCGATGGTGGCTCTTCCGTGCGGCTGGTTGCCGGCTGCCCATACTTGCATCTCCTTTTGTGAATGGCTGAGTCGGGGTTCCTGTGATGATATCCTTGCGGACCAATTTGCACCAGGGCTTGCGCGCCCTCAGC
>JASHSL010000601.1 GCA_030040855.1 Terriglobales bacterium | reverse complement strand
CCGCAACCAGTTTCTCACCTTGATCCCTTCCAACCATCGGGCAGCCGACTGGGTAGCCTGAGACGATTCCGAATCACTTGCGGAAGAGCTCCCCCATTCCTCGGCGCACCACCGATCCCCCATAGGCGCCGGCAACTCCCGTTAGAAATCCGAGACAAGATTCGTAGATTTGCGCGGCATACGGTTTCTGTCCCCGGAAGACATAGGCGAGCAGCTGCACGAATGGGACAAACACCCCGACCACCACGATCCATCGCCAGGGCCGCTCGGGGCGAAGCGCGCCGAGCAGCAGGGTCGACGCCAGCACGAACAACGCGGTCAAGAGCAGATCGCCCAAGGTAACGTCCAAAACCCCAGCACATATCCCGAGAACCGCTCCGAGGACATGAATCCCGCGGTCAGGCTCGACTGCTTTCTGTGGCTGCATCGACTTTCATCATTCGGCTGGCTCTACCCCCAGCCGACTGGTAGTGACACCGAGCGCGAGTGCCCCCTCGATCGCCGCGTTCGACTCGCCATGCTCTAGGCCCCCGCATTGGGGATGAGAGCAGAGCTCTCACGGGACGAGGGTGAAGGTAATCGTATTTGACTTTACGGCCTGGAACTTCGGCCATCTCTCCCGCAGCTGGACCGTGTATTTGCCCAGCTTGGTCAGGTCGTACTCCTTGTTCAAAACCAGTTCCTCTTCAATCTTCTCGCCAGGATGTGCCGCCGTCGAAAAGATGGTAATGCTCCCCTTTGGCGGAACCTTGCCGTGCTCCTTGAGGCCGTAGGGGGTCTCAGGTACAAGCTTACTCTCGCGATCGCGCACATCTAGATCAAAAACGGGCCCGCCCCTCCAAGGGCCGCCCACAGCGTATGGAATATCCTTCTCCGTGTTGTTGGTGAAAACTACTTTTAGCTTTATATCTGTGCCAACGGTTACCTCGGGTTTGGGCGTACTGATCGTGACCGTGAACCACGGCTCGGCCGGCTGCACCGGCTGTGCGCCAATCGACCGCCAAGGAATGAAGAACGACAAAATTAGAAGGAATCTTGCCACCATCAGTATTGATAGAAGCCTCGCCCGCTTTTTCTTCCCAGCCAGCCGGCATCGACCATCTTGCTGAGCAGCGGACAAGGCCGGTACTTGGGATCGCCCAAGCCCTCGTGCAGCACCCGCATAATGTCCAGACAGACATCGAGGCCGATGAAATCCGCCAGGGCCAGCGGACCCATGGGATGCGCCATGCCCAGGGTAAAGACTTGATCGACGGCTTCCGCTGCGGCCACGCCTTCCATCACCGCGTACATGGCTTCGTTGAGCAAAGGCATGAGCACGCGATTCGAGACGAACCCCGGGGCGTCGTTCACTTCGACCGGCGTCTTCTCCAGCTTGAGCGCCAAGTCGCGCACGGTTTCAAACGTCTCATCCGCGGTGGCCAGCCCGCGAATCACTTCCACCAGCTTCATCACCGGAACCGGATTGAAGAAATGCATCCCGATGACTTGCGCGGGTCGTTTGGTCAAAGCCGCCAAGCGGGTGATCGAAATCGAAGAGGTGTTCGAAGCCAGGATGATCTCGGGGCGGCAGATGGTATCGAGCTCGCGAAAGATCGCGGACTTGATCTCAAATTTTTCCGTCGCTGCCTCCACCACAAAATCGCAATTGGCGAGTTCGGCCCGATCCAGGGTTGGCTGGATCCTCCGCAAAGCAGCCGCCCTATCCGCAACCGTGATCTTGTTCTTGGCGACTTCCCGATCGAGGTTCTTGGCAATAGTTTCAAGAGCACGGTCCAGCCAGCGTCGCTCCACGTCGGAGAGCAACACCCTCCAGCCCCGCACCGCCAAAACATGCGCGATTCCATTGCCCATCGTCCCCGCGCCCACTACTCCCACGAGCTCGATCGTCATGCGGCCTTCTCTCCGGAGAAAACCCCAAAGTCTATCACTGGCCGCGTTCTTGGGAGTATGTTTGCGAGTCGAGAATGAGCCGACCAGGCGGTCCAGCCAGGCTGGAACTGCCGGCCGATGGCGGTCGAAACCATTCTATGGGGACTGCGGAATCGCCTACCGGCGGTTACTCCCGGTCCAGGTTCTCGTCAATCACGACTTTGCCATTCTTGTCGACGTTGATCACTCGTTCGACGGTCTTGAAGCCGGACAGGGTGATATCGATCACATAGGTGCCGGGATTGAGGTAAAACTCCACGGGCGACATTTTGTCGATGAGACGGTTGTTGACGGCAACTTGCGCCCCTTTCGGTTGGGTCTTCACGCTGACCGTACCCATGCCCGCGGTTTCCGAGCCGCCGAAGACCTTCTTGAGTCGGCCGCCAAGGATGATCTCGTTGGTCATGCCCAAAGCGCGCAGCTTGGGCGCGATCTCATAGGTTTGTCCCATCTGCACATTGGCATTGGCAGTCTCGTCCAGATAGCCCTCCTTCTTGAAGACGAAACTGTGAGGGCCCGGCTTGTCGAACGAAATGCGGGCCGGAGTGACTCGCCCACTGTCCTTGCCATCGATCCAGATGGCTGCACCGGAGGGATCGCTGTCGGCCGCAACCGCGGCGGTGGTCGGCGCCAACTGCACGCTGATCACGGACTTACTTCCTGAGCTCACATCGACGCCTCGCGTCTCGGCAGCAAATCCGGGCTTGCTGATGGTGATCGTGTGGTGCCCGGGCGTCAGATTCGCCAGGCTAAACGGGGTCACTGCCCCTGCGCTTTGGCCATCGATGGTGATCTGCGCTCCCCCGGGATTCGAATCGATGCTCAATTCTCCAGCCACGATCGCCGGGGCGCCGGGTGCGACCGGTTTGGATGGTTTTTTGGCTTTGCTTTTCTTGCTGTTGTATTTCGCCTTTACCGACACTGCCGGCACTTTCTCCGCCGGGGCTTCGGGTATCGCCACGGGAGGAACGACGGCCGGAGCAGGCGGCGCCGGTACGGCTGCTTGCGTGGGCCCTGCGGCGGGCGCTGCCACCTCTGGCGCCGTCGATTGAACCGGCAGACCGTCGTCATCGGACTCGCCGGCGTGGATGTGGTAGGCAATGCCGAGGACGACGGCGAGAATCACCGCGGCCGCAGCAGCAATTGCGTACACGAAGAGTTGGGGCGGCGTGCGCTTGATTTCGTGGACGGCCTGCTTCGCTAATTCGCGCGGCGGCGTCTTGGGTTTTACGGCTTCCGCGCGGTTGAAGACCGCCGCCTTTACCGAATCCCCAAGCTCCAGCGAGGGCGGAGGAGGAGCCTCCGGCTGCACATAGACTTCTTTCAGGGGCGGCAACTCGGTGACCGCAGAAAAGCTGGGGCCGATCGGCTCCGGCTGCCGATTCTCATCCATCAGCGGATCGGTCACAAATTTGGGAGTTTCGACCGCAGGCGGATCCTCGAGTTCCGGTGCCGAGGCGAACCCGGGATCGGGCACCGTCACAGGCGCAACCTCCTCGTCGGCTTGAACGGAGGAAGCACGGGCAGAGGAGGTGAAGCTCTCGGACGGGGAAGAGCCGCTCAGCCCGCCCTGGGATGCAGCCGCGGCGCGAGACAGCTGCCGAGCGGCTGAAGTCTCCGCCGCCTTGGTCGGGTTGGCTGCGGCCGGCTTGCGAGCGGCTGGGGCTTTGCCTGCACTGTGCTTGCATTGCTCCAAGTCCGCCACCAGCTCCTGCCCAGACTGATAGCGTTGCTGAGGATCCTTGGCGAGCGCTTTCATGATTACGGCCTGAAGCGCCTCTTGCACTGTGGGATTGATCTCGCAGACGGGGACTGTTTCCGATTCCAAGATGGCTCGCCGCACCTGGTCCGCATCGTCGCCCTCGAAAGCCTTGCGGTCGGTGACCATCTCATAGAGGATGGCAGCCAAACTGAAGAGGTTCGAGCGGTGGTCGATCGGATCTCCGCCCAGCTGCTCCGGCGACATGTAGTGCAGGATTGCAGCCGGCTTCCCTTTCGCCCGGGCAGCGACAAACAGCCCGGTTCTTGAAACCCCGTAGCCCAGGACTTTGACCGTCCCATCCCACTGCACCATGATTTTGGCGGGCTCGAGGGCGTAATGAAACACCTGACGCGACGAAGCGTGGTCGAGGCCTTGACAACTCTGCCGGGCAATATCCTGAAGATCCCAGATGGAGAATCCCTCTTTCCGTGCCAGCATGGTCGCGATGCTGTTGCCCTGCACGTATTCCATGGCCACGCAGAGCCCGCCATCAACCTGCTCGGTGCCATACAAGTGGGCGATGTTGTGGCTGTTGAGCACCTGGCTGGCTTGGGTCTCCTCGAGAATGCTGGCAGCCAGGGCTTGGCTTTGCTCGCCGAACATTTCGAGTCGAATCGTCTTCAATGCAACGACTTTCCCGCCTTCCGGATCGGAGGCCTTATACACCGAGCCTCCATCCCCGTGCTGGATTTCGCTGAGAATCTCGAAACGTCCGACTTTTTTTGACATGCGCCCAACCTCGCAGAGGCGAAGAACGGCTATAACCAAATGGTTGGCGAGGTTCCTCGAGGGGAGTGGCGTAAGTAGGATAGACCCCCTTCCGGCAAGATGGGAGTTACGAAAGTACCGGGCGGGTTGGTCGAGGTCCGTTCGGGTTCGGGGATAGCCCATGCGGCTGCTTGTCTGGCTTGCTCGCATCGTCCCCCGCGGGGTCAGTTACTTTTTTCTCTCCCCGTCGTCATTGCTCAAGGAGACCTTCGTCCAGAGAACAGCTGAGGATCGGAACGGATGGCAAATGGCGGGGGAACGTCGGTTGCCGCGGTTTCCTAGCATCGGATATGCTTAGGGATATTTGGGATCCTGCTCTTAAGGCGTCGGATTTCTCCCGGAGTTCGATGATGACCCTAGCTCGGTTTGTTCGCAAGAACGCCTTTCGCAACAAGCGCCGCAGCATTTTGACCCTTCTCAGCATCAGTTTCTCTTTGTTGCTGTTGACGGTCATGATGACCATCTGGCGAGCGTTTTACATGAGTGACGGAACCAGTGAGTCCGCCGAGCGCCTGATCATACGTCACAGGGTCTCTCTCGGCCAATTTTTGCCGATTGCTTACCGGGAACGGATCCGGTCGGTTCCGGGGGTCAAAAATGTCGTCAATCAAACCTGGTTTGGCGGGCAATACAAGGACGACAAGCCGGAAAACTTCTTTGCGCAGTTCGGCACCGACCCCAATGAGATCTTCGACGTGCAAAGGGATTTTCATATTCCACAAGACCAATTGGAAGCCTGGAAGAAAGACCGGGCCGGGTGTGTCGTCGATGCCGAGTTAGCCAAGAAGCATGGCTGGAAGATCGGCGACCGGCTGAACATTAAGGGTACGATTTTCCCCTTTGACCTGGAGCTTACGATTCGGGGTATGTTCACCGCTGCCACTCCCACCGAAACCGTGTATTTCAATAACACCTACGTTGATGAGGGTTACCCGAAGATGAAGGGCTTCGTCGGCTTTTTCGGCGTACTGGCGGATTCTCCCGAAAGCGTGCCCCAAGTGGCCAAGGCCATCGATGCCATGTTCCGCAATTCCGACCGTCCCACGAAATCCGAGAGTGAGAAGGCCTTCAATCTCGACTGGATCGCGATGCTCGGCAACGTGAAGGGTTTCATCTTGAGCATCTGTGGGGCGGTGGTCTTTGCCACCCTTCTGGTCTCGGCCAATACCATGGCCATGTCGATTCGGGAACGCACCCGCGAAGTGGCCCTGCTCAAAACCTTGGGCTTCACCCGCGCTACGGTGCTCGCGCTCTTCATGGGGGAAGCGGTCAGCCTCGCGGCCTTGGGGGGACTCGTCGGGGCGCTTGCCGGTTCCGTGCTGGTGTACGGGATGGCTCGCTCTCCGCAAATGGGCTTGTTTTTGACCGGTGTGACCATCAACGCGCCCACCATGCTGGTTGCGGTTCTGGTGGCAGCCACGGTGGGCGTGGTGAGTTCGATTGTGCCGGCCTTCAACGCCTCCCGGGGAAACATCGTCGAAGGATTGCGGCATATCGGATAAGGGGGAGAAACCGATGGCGATTCCTCTTCGCTACAATATCCGCAACCTGAAGCTGCGCAAGAGCGCTACGATCATGACCGCGCTGGGGATTGCGCTGACGGTCACAACCGCCATCTTCATTCTGGCACTTCTGGCCGGTCTCAATGCCGCGTTTCGCCTCAGCGGGAATGCGCTGAATGTTTTGGTGTTGCGCAAGGGATCGAACGCGGAGCTGGCCGCCGGCGGCGTGGATCGCGATGCCCTCCCCATTATGAAGGACCTGCCCGGGGTCGCGCGCGATGCCCAAGGCGAGCCCTTGGTTTCGGGGGAAGACTTGCTGGTGGTCGTGCTTCCGAGAAACGACGGCACGGGAGAAACCAATGTCACGGTGCGATTTCTCACGGCCACCGGGATTGAGATGCGGCCGGAGACCAAACTCGTCGCCGGGCGGTGGTTTACGCCGGGACAGCACGAGATCGTGGTCAGCCAGTCGATTCACAATCGCTTCGCGCAAGCCAACGTCGGCGACACCATGTGGATCGGCAAAGGACCCTGGACCGTGGTAGGTGTTTTCGACGCCGGCGGCACGGCCCACGATTCCGAGATCTGGGGGGACGTGAATCAGCTGGCAGCCGATTTCGATCGCACCTTCTACAACTCCGTACTGCTTCGCGCCACCGATCCGGTCGCGGCCGACGCGCTCAAGAACCGTGTGAACGACGATCAAAGGCTCAAGCTCAACGGCATGCTCGAGACCGATTATTGGGCGAAACAGACGAGCTCCGGCAATCCCATCAAGTTCGTGGGCATGATTGTAGCCGTGATTATGGCCATCGGTTCTTGCTTTGCGGCCATGAACACGATGTACGCAGCCGTGGCTTATCGCTCGCGGGAGATCGCCACCCTGCGGGTGATCGGGTTTTCCCGGCCCAGCATTCTGGCGTCGTTTGTTCTCGAATCGGTGCTGTTGTCGCTGCTCGGCGCGCTGGTGGGCATCCTGCTCATGCTGCCGTTCAACGGTATGACCACCGGCACCAACAATCCGGTCACCTTCAGCGAAGCCGTGTTCAGTTTGCGAATGACGCCGAGCGTGATCGGCTCGGCCGTTCTCTTTGCGCTGGTCATGGGCCTGTTCGGAGGAATGGCCCCGGCCTGGCATGCCGCCCAGCGCCAGATTTTGGCTTCCTTGCGTGACTAGAGCAAAAAAGGAGGGCCGCGTGCCCCGGATCAAAAGGCTATGCCGCTCGACACCAAACGCGCTGACTTAGAGGGACTGCGCATTGACCGGTCCGCGCCCGGTGGAGAACCTGCACCCTGGGCGCGCCGCTACATTATCACGGGCATTGCGGTGGTGGCGGTGCTCAGCGCAGGCGCCCTGGCCTATCGGCTGTTGGCTCGGAACGTCCCGGAGGTTGAAGTGGTGCGCGCCCAGGCGGAGAACAGCGGAGACCAGAGCGGGGTCGTACTTACGGCCAGCGGCTACATCGTGCCCCACCACAAGATCAATGTGAATTCTAAGGTCACCGGGCGGGTAGCTTGGATCGGGGTGGAGAAGGGTGACAAAGTCAAACAGGGCCAAGTCCTGGTGCGCTTGGAGGACGACGAATTCCGCGCCCAGTATGAAGAAGCCAAAGGGGCTGCCGAGAACGCTCGTGCCTACCTCGAGGAACTCGAACACGGATCCCGCCCCGAGGAAATCGATCAAGCGCAGCACAACCTCGATCAAGCCCGCGCCACCCTCACCGATGACAAGTTGACGCTCGATCGCGATCGCGAGCTGTGGTCAGAAGGCGTGGTCGCCAAGCAAGTGCTCGATGACGCGACCGCCAGGTTTGAGGCGGACCAGCAGCGGGTGAATTCTCTGGAAAAGGCGTACCGTCTGGCCAAGATCGGTCCGCGCGCGGAAGAAATTGCGCGCGCCAAGGGTGCGCTGCTCCAGGCGGAAGGCCAGGCGGCCTACACGAAATCGTGGTTGGATGCAACCATCATCCGCGCTCCGGTCAACGGCACCATTCTCGAACGTACCGCCGAAAAGGGCGAACTGGTGACCTCGACATTTGCCAGCCAGGCCGAGGGGGGGCCGCAAGGCGAGGTGGTGGCGCTCGCCGATCTCAGCGACATTCAGGTGGAACTCGATATTGCGCAGGACGATTTCGCCAAGCTCGGTCCCAAGCAGAAGGGCATCGTCACCCTGGACGCCTATCCGGACCGCAAGTATGACGGCGAAATTCACGAGATCTCACCCGAGGCCAATCGTCAGAAGGCGACGGTGCAGGTCAAGGTGCAGATCCTCAATCCGGATGACTACCTTCGGCCGGAGATGAACGCCACGGTGAAGTTCTTGGCGGACACGACCAAAGCTCGCAGCGCTGTCGCTTCGGGAGTGTTGGTGCCGGCCTCCGCCGTCCGCGACCACAACGGCAAGAAGGTGGTATGGATTGCATTCAACGGCAGGGCGCTCGAGCGGGAAGTCGAAGTCGTAGTACAACGCAGCAGCGGCTTTACAGTCAAGGGATTGATCGGAGGGGAGAACGTTATCACCGCCGTTCCCTCCAACTTGAAAGACGGAGACAAAATCAAGCTTAAGGGACAACCATGAGTACTGCCATGGCGCTCAACACGGCTACGGAGACGAAGGTGGTTCAGGCTCGCAACGTGAGCAAGGTTTTTCAGCGGGATGCTTTTCAAGTGAAGGCGCTCGACGACGTTTCCCTGGAAATCGCCACCGCCGAATTTCTCGCCCTCATGGGACCCTCCGGCTCGGGCAAGACGACGCTGCTGAACATGATTGCCGCCATTGATCGTCCCAGCTCGGGCGAACTGCTGGTGCTCGGCCAGAACGTCTTCCGCCTCAGCGATGGCCAGTCGGCACGCTGGCGCAATCAGCATATTGGGTACGTTTTCCAGACCTTCAATCTCATCCCCGTGCTTACTGCGTTTGAAAATGTCGAGTTACCCTTGCTGCTCACCAAGTTGAGTGCCCGCGAGCGCCGCGATCATGTCATGACCGCTTTGAAACTGGTCGGTCTTGAGGAACGCGTCCACCACCTTCCCAAGCAGCTCTCGGGCGGCCAGGAACAGCGGGTGGCGATCGCTCGTGCCATCGTGAGCGATCCGACGGTATTACTTGCCGATGAGCCCACCGGCGATCTCGACGGCCGCTCCGCCACGGAGATTCTGGAGATCCTCAAACGGTTGAATCAGGATTACCACAAGACGATTGTCATGGTCACCCACGATCCGCATGCGGCTTCTTACGCCCATCTGACCCGACATCTGGAAAAGGGAATGCTGCTTCCCGCATAAGAAAAACCAAGGGGAACGCCGGCCGCGACCCGGGCCCCGCCACCAAGCGAAGGCCGTATTCGGACTCGAATTAAACGCGGAGCTCGAAGCTTTTCGGCGCCTGATCCGGTTCCTGTGCGCGGGCCTGCGAGAGAATTATTCTGCGGGGTTTGACTGCCTCCCACAGGGATGCGATAGGCTAGCAAACGGGGATCGATCCTGTCAGGAGAGCATCGTGTCCATCAAAGAACCGGCCGAACTCGAAGGTCTGCGCGCGGCGGGCGCTATCGTGCGGCTGATGATCGAAGCCATGAGGCGCGAGGTTCGCCCCGGAATCACCACCCGAGAACTGGATGAGATCGGGGCGACGGTCATGCGCCAGAATGGAGCGAAATCAGCGCCCGCCCTGGTTTACAGTTTTCCCGGAACCAGCTGCATCAGTCTCAATGAGGAAGCCGTTCACGGCATACCGGGCCAGCGCACGGTGGCGGATGGCGACCTGGTGAAGCTCGACGTCACCGTCGAAAAGGACGGCTTTATGGCGGATGCCGCGGTCACGGTTCCAGTCGGCGCTGTGTCGCAGGAACGCCGGCACCTGGCGGCCTGCGCCGAACGCGCGTTTGCCAAGGCGATGCTGGTGGCGCGGGCCGGTTTTCGTGTATCGGAAATTGGCCGGGTAGTCGAACACGAAGTCGAGCGCAGCGGGTTTTCTGTGATTCGCGATCTCGGCGGACATGGCATTGGTCGCACCATCCATGAAGAACCGCGCGTGCCCAACTATCCCGATCCCGCGGCCCGTCAGATTCTCACCGAAGGGCTGGTCATTACGGTCGAACCGATCATTGCGGCTGGATCGGGGCGAGCGGTTCTGGCCAAGGACGGTTGGACGGTGTGTACGGCGGACGGCCAACCTTCCGCCCACTACGAACACACACTGGTAATCAGCAAGGGCGAGCCGATTCTCGTGACCGCAGCCTAGCTGTACACGGTTCCATACTGGGCTGATGGTCGGTTTAGGCCTTGATGTGACAACTCGCCAGGCCGCGTTTCTCGAGATACTGCTGGTGGTAATCCTCGGCCTCGTAGAAGGCCGACGCCGGAACGATCTGGGTAACGATCGGCTGGCGGTACCGACCCGACTCCTCGAGCCGTTTCTTCGAAGCCTTGGCCGCGGCCTCCTGCTCCGGGTTGGTAAAGAAAATGGCGGAGCGATACTGCGTGCCCCAATCTGGACCTTGGCGATTCAGTTGCGTGGGATCGTGGTTCTCCCAGAATACGTCGAGCAGATTCTCGTAGGAGAGCTGGTTGGGATCATATTCCACTTCGACCGCTTCGGCGTGGCCGGTGCGATCGGTGCAGACATCCTTATAGGTGGGATTGGGAAGCTTTCCCCCGGTGTAGCCCACGCGTGTCGCAATCACCCCTGGTAGCTGACGAAACGTTGCCTCTACTCCCCAGAAACAACCCGCAGCAAAAATGGCTTTGGCCATAGAGTTCGCTCCCTGTGCGCCGGTCATTGTATGCGATGAGAGCCGAGGGTGAAAAGTGGCATCCATTGCCTGCCGCGGTAAACCTGAAGGCCGGACAGTGAACTGCCGAAGCGGGCTGAAAAGGGCAAGAAAACTATGGTTCCGAGCGTGGCCGGTCAATTGACGGACCCCGGCTCCCTAGGGTAGATTCCCCTAAGAAGGGTTCCCCCCCCGCCCGCCGAGGTTGTGTGTCACCTATTTTTCACAAACGCCATCTCGAGTCCATGTTGGCGCTCCTCACGGTGTTGGTGTTGGCGCCCAGGGCGTTGGCTGCCAACGGCTTTTCTCCCCCGGAGCGCCTCGGATTCACCGTAGGGGACCAATGGGAGCCGGCAATTGCGGCCGACGGCTTTGGCCATGTGTATGTGCTCTATCCTCAGTATGGCTGGTTGCCGAATTGCCCGGACAAGGAGCGACTGGCAATCCAGGGTTTCAATGGGGGCTGGTTGATGGCCGCGGCCTTCACCCAGAACTGTTCGCTGCCCTCCATGATCCTCGTGGTGAGCGATGACAATGGGCTCACCTGGCAACCACCGCGCGCCATCGCTCCCCATACGACCGGTCAGTTTAACGCGCAAATTGTGGTCGATCCTGCGGATCGCCGAACCGTCTACGTAGCCTGGCTGCAGGACGAAAACGTCGATGCTATCGTGGCCAAATCCGTAGACTTCGGGCAAAGCTGGTCCATTGTGGTCGCCGACCGGGGCAGCCAAGATGCGGACAAGCCAATTCTCGCGGTGCGCAATCGTGATGTGTATCTTGCGTTTAACCGTTCGCACAAAATCCGGGTTGCGGCCTCGCACGATGGCGGCATCACCTTCAGCTCAGCCGACGTGAACCCGGCGGTTCCGCTGGTACGGGCTCTGGCCGGTGGAGCAGCTGTCGATCCCGGTCAAAATGCCTATATCGCGTGGGCGGGATACACCCGGCGCAATGGGGTGAAGGGGCGAGTGAATCTCTATATCAGCAAGTCGTCGGACGGCGGCAAGACTTGGACGACAAGCTTGATGGATAGCTCGGGTACGCCGCCCGATTGCTCGGCATTTCAATGCGAGTGGGAGTATTTGGGCGCCCAGATTACCATGGCCTCCGATGAAGCCGGCACGCTCTATGCGCTCTGGAATTCGGGAAAGGAGGATTTGGCGCCGGAACGAATTCACTTTGCCTTCTCGACGACCTCGGGGGACACCTGGTCTCCTAAAACAGGTCTTTCTCTGGCCCCTGCGGGCGCTGAGCACGCCTTTCCAGCCCTGGTGGCAGGAGGGGCAGGGGACGTACGTGCCGCCTGGATGGATACCCGCAACAGCCCTTTCTGGAATGTTTACTATCGCAGCTCGAGCAATGGTGGAGCGACCTGGACGGCTGAGTCCCAGTTATCTGCCTACCTACCCGGCTATCGCTACATTCACGTGAAAGGCTTCAGTTTTCCGTTCGGTGATTACTTTGGGATGGCCATCGACAACGATGGCCGCACCCAGGCCGTGTGGGGTCAAGGCCTGAACTTTCGGACGCCAGGGTCCATCTGGTACAGTAGCGGCCGCTAGAGACTTCCCCATCGCCTCTGCCCTAATTCTGCCGCTCACGCACAAGGCGAGGAGCCTGTTCTTCTGAGGAATGGTCCATTCGAGGGGACGAGCTTCTCGAGC
>JASHSL010000057.1 GCA_030040855.1 Terriglobales bacterium | reverse complement strand
CGAAAGCCGTCCTTGCTTGAATATCTCCTGCAGTTTCTCGAGCATGCCCTTGCCGATGCCGGGGATTTGCAAGATTTTCTTGGGCTCTTCAATCAATTCGGAGATCTGCTGCGGGAGCGCCTCGATCGATTGCGCAGCATTGCGATAGGAGCGGATGCGGAAGGAATCCTGGCCATCGATTTCCATCAGATCGGCGGTCTCAAACAGAATACCGGCGAGAGCCTTGTTATCCATTTCGAGGAAAGATTCAATAAGCCTGTGGGCAAGAAAAGGTGCGCAGAGAGGAGACTTGTCGTAGCCGGCTGCGTCCCTGCTGTGAGGGGTGGGAGTGGGCAGGGCGCCTCTTCGACAGGGTCTCCCAAGAACAGCTTCAGCTGGCTCTTGTCACATTCGCCGCTTGCGGGCCCTTCGGTCCTTGGGTTATCTCAAATTCTACCTGGTCGCCTTCCTGCAGGCTCTTATAGCCTTCGGCTGTGATCGCGCTGTAATGGACGAACACATCCGGCCCTCCCTCACGTCCGATGAAGCCATAACCTTTGGCGTTGTTGAACCATTTCACCGTGCCTTTCAAACGTTCCACGTTACGCCCCCTCGGGCACGTGCCTTGCTGTCCGAGGACGTGCCTTACCTGGATGTCATTCTGCGGCCACTCAGAAGGGCTGTCAAGACATTGGTTCTTCAACTTCCCCAACCCCCTCCAGGCCGCAGCTTTTGCCTCAGCCAGAGCACGCCGCAAATGGTTTTGGCATCTTTGATGACGCCTTTCATCACCCATTCGACGGCTTCGGTCAAAGGCAGGAACTTCAGTTCAATGACCTCATCCTCCTCTGGCTGCGCGGCCCCCGACCGCAGATCCCGGGCCAGGTAGATTGCCATGGTTTCTGCCACGAAACCGGGGCTGGCGTAGAAGGTTAAGATGCGCTTCCAGAGTCTCGCGGAATAACCGGTTTCTTCCAGAAGCTCGCGCTTGGCCGCCACCAGTTCGCTCTCGCCCTGATCCACCCGCCCGGCGCAGAGCTCCCAGAGATATTGTTGTGCCGCATGACGGTATTGTCGCACCAGCAGAACCCGCGGCTTCGAGCCCGATTCGTCCACAGGCAGGATCACCACCGAGCCGCTGTGGCGCACAACGTCCCGGTGCACCTTCACACCGGATGGCTCTTCGATTTCGTCGGCGGTAACCCAGAATACCGGGCCGCGGTACGTGATGCGGGAGGAGAGCACCCGAGCCCGGCTTTTTGCGGAGGATTTTGCCATGACCACACTATACGGGAGGTCCTCCAGGAATCCCACCGCTTTGCCGAGCAGGGAACTGCCCTGATATGCTGCCCGCCATGGCAGCGAAGCCACGCATTGCAATCGTGGGGCCGGGAAGGCTTGGCAGCGCGCTGGCCATGGAGTTGAGTCGAGCCGGGTATCGAGTTTCGGAGCTCGTCTGCCGCAAAGGATCTCCCTCGGGGAATCAGGTGCGCCGGCTGGCGAGCCAGCTTCATGCCCGGGTTTGCTTCCCCCAAGCTGCCCGCCTCCATGCAGAAGTGGTGTGGTTTTGCGTACCCGACCGGGAAATTTCATCGGTGGCGCGCACTCTTGCCGGCAGCGGGCAATGGCGGGGAAAAACCGCGTTGCACGCGAGCGGTGCATTGACCAGCCGCGAGCTCGGCGCCCTCCGGCGCAAGGGAGCTCGGGTCGCCTCCGTTCATCCCCTGATGAGCTTTGTGCGCGGTACTATCCCCTCCCTCAAGGGCGTACCCTTTGCTCTCGAAGGCGACGCCGGCGCCCTGCGGGTGGCCGCGAAAATTGTTCGGGATTTGGGCGGGAGTGTCTTCCCGATCCCGGCCAAAAACAAAGTCGCTTACCATGCCTGGGGAGCCTTTGCTTCGCCCTTGGCGATTGCGCTGCTCGCGACCGCCGAGCAGGTAGCCAAGGCGGCAGGGCTCAGCCCGCCTGAGGCGCGGAAAAAGATGTTGCCGATGCTCGAGCAGACCCTCGAAAACTATCGCCGATGGGGTGCCGCCGGTTCCCTCAGTGGGCCGCTCGTCCGGGGAGATGCGGAGATCATCGCCAAGCACCTGGACATTCTCAGCCCGATTCCCGGAGCCAAGGAGGTGTACCTCGCGCTGTCGCGCTCGGCGCTGCGCCATATTCCGGTCGGGCGGCGAAGAAAGCTGGAAAAGGCCTTACACGGCTAGATGATTTTGCTTTATGGCGCGTTCGCTGCTTGGGACGATGGAAGCTGCGAGGTTGAACCTTCCTCGAGCAGGTCGGCACAGCTCGTGACGCAAACATCCGGATGGAGGCTCCGCAACTCCTCGGCTCGGAAAATTCCGGTCGATACCGCAATGATTTGCGCGTTCACCTGTCGGGCTGCCTTAATGTCCTCCGGCGTATCTCCAACAAAGCACACGCTCGCCCCCTCACCCAGCCGGCTCTTCACTTCCTCGACGCCGCGCGCAAAGATATCCGAGCGGCTCTCGTGGTGATCGCTGAAGAAACCGAACTCGAAGAACGCGTCGAGATTTGCCGCCCGGACCTTGTGCCAACCCACGACCTCGAGGTTGCCGGAAGCGATCCCCAGAAGCTTGCCCGCGGCTTGCAGCCGCGCCAGCACCTCGGGTACGCCGCGGCAGATTTCCGGACGCATACCCTCGGCATTGCGCGAAACGTCGCGACAGATGAGATCGAGCGCCTGCCCGAGTTTGGCTTCGAAGACCGGCCCTCGAACTCCAACCCTCTCGAGCGCTGCCCGCAGAATGCCAAGATCGGTCTTGCCGTGATAGGCAACCCCGTCAATCGTGGCGTCCACTCCATACACCTCATGCAGCGCCCGGTTCAGAGCACGGTAGTGAACCAAGCCACGAGCCACGAGCAGGGTGCCGTCAATATCGAACAGGTAAGCATCGGCATCCATCCAGCGACCGCCGTTCTGCCTTTCCCCTGGAGCGGGCGTTTGCGTCATCAAGGTTCCAAGTCGCCCCTTTCGGCCTGCCAAGCTAGCCGACCTGCGAGATCTTCAGCGCAGCATGATCCGTTTGATCGTCCTGGCCCGGCCACTCTGCTCATCGCAATCCACCACGATCCCGTGAAGGCGAACGTCTCCCGTGGCGGCTTCGAAGCGAGTCGGCATATTAGTGAGGAATCGGTCGAGGATCAGCTCTTTCTTGATGCCGATGACGCTGTCGTAAGGTCCGGTCATTCCCACATCCGTAATATAAGCAGTCCCCCGCGGAAGAACCCGCTCGTCGGCGGTAGGCACGTGGGTGTGGGTGCCGACGACTGCCGTGACCCGCCCATCGAGATACCACCCCATCGAAATCTTCTCCGAGGTGGCTTCAGCGTGCATATCGACCAAAACCACCTTAGCGGAGGTCTGGCTAAGCAGCTGATCGGCTACGCGAAACGGATCATCGTTCGCGGCCATAAACACACGTCCTTGCAGATTCAAAACCGCGTAAGGCACCTCGCCCTTGCTTCCCTGATAGATTCCCCATCCCGGCATTCCCGGGGGGTAATTGGCGGGTCGCAGCAAGCGTCGGGCGGTGCTATAGGGATTGCCATCGGCCGACTCAAAATAGGTGATCACCTCGCGTTTGTCCCAGATGTGATTCCCACTGGTGAGCACGTCAATGCCCATCTCAAATAGCTCTTCCGCCAGCGTCGGCGTGATGCCAAAGCCCGCAGCCGCGTTTTCTCCGTTGGCCACCACCAGATCGATGGCGTGCTCTTTCACCAGGCCCGGCAACCGCTCCTTAACGATGGTCCGCCCTGGCCGTCCGAATATGTCCCCGATGAACAGAATCTGCATGGTGGTTGATCGCCCCGCGCAGGCAGATCTACCCGTCGCAAGCGAACCTTTGATGGTAGCAGATGGCTGCCCAGGAAAGCCTAGCAGGTCAGGCACGCTTCGCCCGTCGACAAGCTCAGCGAGCGAGTTCCGCCGTCCTTAGAAAATCGTAGTTTCCCGCCGGATTGAGAGTTAGATTCTTAACCCGCCGGGAATGCACCAGCACGTTGTCCCAGTACCACAAGCTGATCGAGGGCACGTCCTCGGCGACAATCTGCTGGATTTCCGCGTAGAGCTGCTTGCGAACCTGCTGATCCACGGTGCTGCGCGCCCGATCGATGAGCTTGTCAACCTGGGGGTTGAAGTAGAAAGTACGATTGGCGCCATGAGGCGGGAATTTGGCAGAATGAAAGACATATTCGAAGATGTCCGGATCCTCATTGCCGGCGACCCAGCGCAGAGGATGCATCTGGTATTCACCGCGGGTAACGTCGGCGAAAAAGGTGGCGAATTCGAAGGTGCGAATCTCCATCACGATTCCGACCTCCCGGAGTTGTTGCTGCAGCACGGCGGCCACCAGGCGGGTGTTCTCATCGGTTGAGGTTTTCATGGTGAGATGAAACCGCACACCATTTCTCAGGGGGTAGCCGGCTTGGTCGAGCATCCGGCGCGCGAGCTCGGGGTTGTGATCGTAGCGGGGCAGGGCAGGGTTATACGCCCAGCTCTCCGGTGGCAGTAAGCTGTAGGCCGGGCGCGCGAAATCGCGCAAGAGGTAATGAATCATCGGCGTGCGGTCGATGGCATACGCGATTGCCTGCCGCACCCGTTTGTCCATCAGAATGGGATCGCGAAGATTAAAGGAGAGGTAGGACAACACCGTGCCCGGGCCGCGGAGCACTTCGAGATTGGGCTGATGTTCGAGGGCCAGCACCAAGTCGCTGGTCAGCGCATTGATGGCGATGTCGGCGCTGCCTTTGCGCAACTCGAGCGCCCGCGTGGTCGCGTCGGGCACTACGGCGAATCGCACCCACGGAAGATGGGGTTTCTCACCCCAGTAATTGGGGTTCCGTTCCAGCACTACCTCCTCGTCCTGCTCCGCGCGCACAAAGCGAAAAGGACCGGAGCCGATGGGAAAGCGGCTGATTTCATGGCCGCTGCCGTAAGGCACAATGCCCATGGCCCCGTCGGAGAGGTTCCATAGCAGGGTGGCGAAAGGCTCCTTCAAGTGAAACACGACGGTCCAGTCATCCGGGGTCTCGATATGGTCGACAAAGCGGTACGCAGCCGCCTTCGTGCTGGGCACCTTGCCTTCTAGCAGGGAATCGAAGGTCCACTTCACGTCGCGCGAGGTTAACCGACGTCCGTCATGAAACTGCACGCCTCTTCGCAAATGGAAAACATAGGTCAGGGGATCAGGAATCTCCCAGCGCTCGGCGAGTTGGGGCTGTACATTCAAATGCTCGTCGCGACCGAGGAGGTCGTCAAAAACCAGACTGTCGATCCGCTCCGAGTAGGCATCCAGTCCCACCCGGGGATCGAGGTTGGTCGGACTGCTCTCAATGATCATGACCAGCGTCTCGGGGTCCGGCTTCGCCGAGCAGCCAAGCGCGAGAGGCAACCACCAGCAGGCCGCGAGGATCGGCAGCACGCGCCCCCAGCCGCTTGTCTTTCCCCGCCCACCTCGGCTGGCGCGCTCCTGGCGAGCGGAGAGGAAGCTCGGGATGGACCGCTTCCCCCGCTCACGCATAGGAAATTTTCCCGAGAAACGCCGGTCTGCTGGCCCCGGTAGCTGACGGCAGATTCGAGGGCCGGTGGTTCCAAGTTTGATAGGCCAGGAAAGCGAAGGCTGCGGCTTCCTTGGCCGCCGACGGAATTCCGAATGCCTCCGAGGAACAGATCACTAATCCCAACGGGAGAACTTCGTC
>JASHSL010000600.1 GCA_030040855.1 Terriglobales bacterium | reverse complement strand
CGTTGCTGCTATCGGCATCGGAATATATACGTATCATTTGCGTTCGGTCCTGCCTTCTAGTGGACGCGCCCCATTATTTGTCGCCGAGTTTACGAATGCGACCGACGATCCCGTTTTCGATGGCGTCTTGCGAGAGGTTGCCAAGACAGAATTGGATCGCTCGCCCGCCGTCGCAGTCGTGGACGATGACCGCATATCGGAGCTGCTGCGCTCGATGGGACAATCCGGTGATGCTCGTTTAACTCCTGAGCTTGCTCAGCAAGTATGTGACCGCGGGAGGGGCAAATTGCTCGCAGAAGGTGCGATCAAACCGCAAGGCGGCGGCTACTCGATTGAGCTAACAACTCTGGAATGCGCAAATGGACAGCTTCGATCCCGCGAACAGGCGGAATCAAAGAATCCGGGTGACGTGCTGCCGACTGTCAGTAAGCTGGCAGCGGCCACCCGCCTTCGACTCTCCGGAGCCGCCGGAAACGCTAGCTTAGATCCGGCACCTCTTCCGACATCGTCCTTGCAAGCCTATAAGAGTTTCGTTACCGGCGAGAAACTTATCAGCAGTCAGCCGATACAGAGTGCGACCATGTTGCGTCGAGCGACACAACTCGATCCCAGCTTCGCGGATGCATGGGCGTACCTTTCGATGGCTGACAGTTGGGTAGGCGAATGGCAAGAAGAAATCCCGGACCTTAGCCGCGCGTTCGAGCTCAAAGACAGAGCGTCGCCAGCTCTCAAATCGTATATCGAGGGCACGTACTACCAGGAGGTAACTGGGGAGACGTACAAGGCAATCGATGCATTTCGCTCATGGGAGAGTCTCGATCCCAATCAGTTTCCGCCGCATAACATGCTGGGAATAATTTACGCTGAGCTGGGATTGTACGTTAAGTCGGCCGATGAGTTCCGCTCCGCGCTGGCTATTGGCTCCACATGGGATTTCCCTTATGCCGCCCTGGCGCGGACACTGGAGGCAGCCGGCCAGTACGATGAAGCGGAAGCGGTGCTGCGCCGTGCTCAAGACGCGAAGCTGGAAGGTCCCTCCCTGCACCAAGCGCGTTATAAGTTGGCGTTGCTACGGTCCGACCCCGTGGGCATCCAGCGTGAGCAGGATTGGATGGCACAGAATGCAGATGATCCTTTTGTAGTCTCGACGGAAGCGGAGATTGATCGATGGGAAGGTAAGCTACAACAGGCACAGCAGCGCACTCAGCATGCCTTCACGATGGCACTTGAATCCAACCTCAAAGAGAAGGCGGCAGAAATGTTGTTAGGCGAGGCGGATGTCGAGGTTCTAGTCGGCGAATCAGCCCGGGCAC
This sequence comes from Terriglobales bacterium, assembly GCA_030040855.1. Classification (GTDB taxonomy): domain Bacteria; phylum Acidobacteriota; class Terriglobia; order Terriglobales; family Acidobacteriaceae; genus JAFAGX01. Next base: position 2,293 of record JASHSL010000600.1, on the reverse strand, counting down.
GCAATACGCTTGCGCGTGCGATGAACCTTGCCGGTTCGAAGCTGTGGAAATCGCGAGCTGCACGCCTCATGGCGCTTAACGGCCAGGCATCGGAGGCACGGCAAGTCATGGATCGTCTCATGCGGGAGAACCCGTCTAACACGCTTCTCAACGCAGTGGACGCGCCCTTGGTTCTGGCTGCATCGCAGTTGACGAACGGTCAGGCAGACCGGGCGTTGCTTAGCTTACAAGCCATTAAGCCTTACGAATTCGGACGACATGCTGGCTTGCTCCCTAACTATGTTCGGGCGATGGCGTATCTACGGCTGCGAAGAGGTAACGAAGCAGCTGCCGAATTCAGGGGCGTGTTGGACCACCACGGCGTTGAGCCTATGGCGATCGCGTGGGAGCTGTCGAAGCTGGGCCTTGCTCGCGCTTACGTCATGCAGGACGACACCACTAAAGCGAAACTTGCTTACCAAGATTTCCTAACACTTTGGAAGGACGCCGACCCCGATATTCCCATTCTGAAGCAAGCCAAAGGCGAGTACGCGAGGCTGCAATAGAGGAAGTTTAGGTACTCGTTTCTAATTCAGCGCCGACAGTGCTGTGGAAGCTCTGCCTCTAAGACTTCTCGATGCCTGGATTACTATAAGGAATGCCATCCGGGCACAGGCTCCTTGTGCCGACCACGCTCAAATAATTCTTCGCGCCCCGGCTTCTGCGAATATCGGCTATTCAGAATCTTCACCCAGGTACTGCTCTCACGCGCGGTGACATAGGGGCGGGCCGAACTTGTGCTTGGCGACGATTCCCTCCAGGTCCAGCTCGCAGACACGCTGAAAACACTGCCGTCCCAGCGTCGTCAACGTGATCGACATATTTCAATCGAGAGGTAACTGGCACCCGATTAGATTAAAGCCCCTAACCCAACTTGTATTGCGTGAGACTGCCTGACAAGGCCATAATCCAGTGACGCTGAGGCCAGACGGAAATAGCGCCAAGGCGAATCCAAGGAGAAAATCTGATGAAACGCAGCTTGGTTGTGTTGGTCTTCGTTTTTTGCACCGCGATGTCCGGCCCCCTCTGGGCCCAGGACAATCCCTTTGTTGGAACTTGGAAACTGAATACAGCAAAATCCAAATTCGAACCGGGCCCGGGGCCAAAAAGTCTGATGCGGACCATCGTCGCGCAAGGTGCCGGCGCGAGTTACAGCTTTGAGGGAGTTGGCGCCGATGGTGCTTCGATCGCTTATAGTTTTTCCACCAACTATGACGGACAAGATTCCGCAATAACCGGTACAGGGGCGCCCGGTGGCGCGGATACGATTGCCCTGAAGCGTGTTAGTTCTCGAAGGGTGGAAGGAGCGCTTAAGAAGGACGGGAAAGAGGTTGGGAAGGTAGTAGCTGAAGTATCCAAGGATGACAAAGTCTCGACTGTTAAAACGAAAGGTAAGACCGGAGACGGCAAGGAGTTCAGCACCGAAACTGTCTACGACAAGCAGTAAACGAGCGCGGGCGGAATTTGTGCTTCGGGTTCCGCCCATTTCCCGCCCCGAGCTGCGGGCATCATAACGGAGCCAAAGCTTAACTTGCTCTCATGGACGAGGGCCGCCGCCTAGGTCACTGCGAGGGCACGGAAGTCGACTCAAAAACGACGACCACGGGTGAGAAATCACAGGTGAGAAATTTCGGGCCGGGCTGCTAAGTCACTGAAAGATATGGTGGCCAGGGACGGAGTTGAACCGCCGACGCCAGCCTTTTCAGGGCCGCACTCTTTAAGCCTAACAGCGTTTTTAATCAACAACTTAACTCGCCAGAGTGGCCAAATTATTGTGACCATTCTGTGACCAGCGCCGATGTTCGCCTAAGCGTCGGCCAAGAGTTCAATTAACCTAGAGAATGGCGTTGAAGTTGAGGATGCCGCAGCGGAGGCGGAACTTTGTCTACAGAATCCCCCGCTCCGAGTTGCTCCCACACTGACGGCAGTTTCTTCCAGCAAGAAAAGTAGAAATCGAGTTTTCCTAGGCAGTAGGTCTGTTCTGTTGATTGTGCCCCAAGAATCATCGAGTGGTTGCTAAATACTGAATCGATCACTCTACCTGGAGTCTCCAATATCACTAAGCTGTGGGAAACGTGGGGGATAAGCATGACAGACAAAAGTGTCTCCGGACTACCTCGCGAAAATGAGGAGACTGTCGTCCAGTCTCCCGATGAGACGCGAAATCGTCCCCGGGGCGCTTCGCTCAACGGTTGTTCAGCGGCGGCGTCGATTGCGGCGGCTTGCGGGCGTGCGTTGCCTGCTCGAAGCTATA
>JASHSL010000599.1 GCA_030040855.1 Terriglobales bacterium | reverse complement strand
CCCTGCGGATTCCAGTGCCAGGCTTCGACCGCCAACTCGGTATTCTGACGGTACGTAACCGGCTGCCAGCCGGCACGAAACACTGCTTCGAGCACAGTTCGGGTGAGATCTTGATCGATCGCCTCGGTGGGAATACGGTCGACGCCCGCACCCAAAGTTTGATTGGGCACAAAGCGGTTGGTGGCATGCGACGGCGTTATGTCGACCTCGACCGTTTGGCCTGCGGTGAGAAAAGAAAAGAACAGCAGCGAGAATAGAACCCCGCTTCGAACCCATGCCCATCTCTTCAAGCCAACACTCCCCTTTCGAAAGTCGAGCCATTCAGTGTAGTGGGCAGTGGGAGGATTGAATAGCTAAATTTTCCTCGCTCGGCGGCTCGTGGTCGCCGTCGCAGGCAGCCTGCTTCGGTCCACCCCGCTCGCCCGGCCAGATGCTAGAATTCTTAGCTGCCACGGTTTTGCGTTGCGAGGGTATGCGTATGCATCCGACCACGCTTGAAGTTCGCGCTCCCGTTCCCCTCACCAGGCTGAGCGAAGACGAGATTCTATTTCGTGACAACGTTCGTCAATTTGCCGAGGATCAAGTCCGGCCGCTCGTCAAAGAGATGGACGAAAAGGGCGTCTTCGAAAAAGACCTGATCCGCCAATTCTTCCGTCTCGGATTGATGGGAATCGAAATTCCCGAGCAATACGGAGGCGGGGGCGGAAAGTTCTTCGAGGCGATTCTGGCCGTCGAAGAACTCTCTCGCGTGGACGCCTCCGCCGGGGTGGTGGTCGACGTGCAGAACACGTTGGTCAACAACGCGTTGCTTCGCTGGGCTAACGAAGAGCAACGCAAGCGCTATCTGCCCCGCATGGCAACCGAGACCTGCGGCGCTTATGCGTTGAGCGAAGCCGGTTCGGGTTCGGACGCTTTTGCGCTCCAGAGCAGGGCGGTATTAAAGGGCGGAGATTACGTGCTCAACGGCCGCAAGCTGTGGATCACGAACGGCAAAGAGGCCGGCCTGTTTGTTCTGTTCGCCACCGTCGATCCCGCCGCAGGATATAAAGGCATCACCGCCTTCCTGATTGAAAAGCAATGCCCCGGGTTTACGGTCGGCAAGAAGGAGGACAAGCTCGGGATCCGCGCCTCCTCGACCTGCGAGCTCATCCTTGAGGACTGCCGAGTGCCAAAGTCGAATGTGCTCGGCGAAGTGGGCAAGGGATACAAGATCGCCATCGAAACTTTGAACGAGGGCCGCATCGGCATCGGCGCGCAGATGCTTGGGGTGGCTCGCGGTGCGTGGGAGTGTGCCGTGCGCTATGCCCAGGAGCGCAAACAGTTCGGCAAGCCCATCGCCGACTTTCAGGGCATCCAGTTCCAGATCGCGCAAATGACCACCGAAATTGAAGCCGCCCGTCTTATGGTTTACAACGCCGCCCGTATGAAAGATGCCGGTATGCCGTTTGTGAAGGAAGCTGCCATGGCCAAGCTGTTTTGCTCCCAAGTCGCGGAGCGGGTGACTTCCTTGGCGATCGAGATCTATGGCGGCTCGGGCTTCACCAAGGATTAACCCGTCGAAAAATATTGGCGCGACTCGAAGATTGGCAAGATTTACGAGGGTACTTCCAACATGCAGCTTCAGACCATCGCAAAGCTGGTACTGGGGGGAGGCAAGTAAACCTCGACCTTGGTCCTTCCTCAAGCCACGTGCAAGCAGCTTGCCATTCGTTTTCCACTGCGGCTTGCTAACTCCCGGTTACCTTTATATGCACTCTGTTGCAGCTCCTTGCCCTCTAAGCACTTGGCGAGGTCGGAGATAAGTTCTTTGTTGATGGTTACTTCCCTGGTTCTCCTGCGATGGTTTCCGAGCTGCATTACCAGGTCTGCCTGCATGTCTGAGGCAGGGATCGGGGTGAAAAGTGCTGACCTGGATGTGCGATGTCGCCCGGCAACCAAGCGTGGACGGCAAGCCGGTTGCGAGTGCAAACCCGGGTGGTTCCAAGAGCAGTTCCGCACTTCCGATCTTGGTGGTGCTGTTTGTAATTTCTTATAGCCTGATGACCCTGCTCGTGTTCGAACAGGGACGCACCATCGAGAGTCAACGTGCCTTGATTCAGTCGCTTTTTCAGGACAGCTACCAGTTAAGCCGGATGAAAATCCAAGCGCTTCAGACGCAGCGCGCCGCAGCTCAGGCCCAGGCTGAGGCAACCGATCACTCCCAGACTAAGACTCCGTCGACCCAGGACAAGAAGCAGGATCCGAAGAAGGTGGGACCAAGCACGAGCAAGCCGAAGCCGGTCCCGCCCTCTCCTGACTTGGACGATGTTACCTGGTCGCGCAGGTACGTGGTCACGATTTAGATCCCAGGGGCCGGGCGAAACTGTGTGAACGTCCTGGCAAAGTTTGTGGTTGCGTTGTGTCTCTCGGCTGCGCCCATCGCCGCGCCCGTGCCGGCGCCCGATCATGTGCGGCCGGTCGCGGCTCGCCCGGGCGGCGGCAAGTGGTATCTGGCCGAGAACGGGCATGCAGTCTACTGCTACGGTCCCGTCTTGCTGGTCCAGCAACCGGAAGGCGGATTGTCGCGCGTAGCCACCTTCTGTAAGGGCGATAAGACCATCGTTCCCCTGAAGGATTAGGGCCCGCCGCCGAATCAGTGGGGCGCCGCCGCCCCCGCTGTCTATCTCCTAAGCGCTTCTCGCGACCGCAGCACCGGATCGAATCCCCGCCTGCCGGGTTCAACCCATGGAAGTGAGCCCACGCCGATCGATTCTGATTCCAGCATGGTTCTCGATGCGGAATCTGGCTTTGTGATTTCCTTCGGCAGGGGAGCGGAACCCCAGCGGAAAAGCCTTGGACGGTCACATGCCGGGGAGTTTCATGCCGGCCAGCTTGCGCGCGAAGCTGGCCTTACCCATCTCCTTGAACATCTTCCGCATCTGGGCGTATTGACGAAGCAGGTTATTAACTTCCTGGATGGTAGTGCCGGAACCGCGGGCGATGCGTTTGCGCCGGCTACCATTAATGACCTCATGGTGCACGCGTTCATGGGCGGTCATGGAATTGATGATGGCTTCGATCCGGCTGATCTGCCGCTCGTCCACTTTGTCGGCATGCTTCTGCCATCCGGCAAACGGCCCGATGCTCGGCAACATCCCCATAAGGTTCTGGATGGAGCCCATCTTTTTTACCTGACGGAGCTGGTCGCGGAAATCTTCGAGGGAGTAACCATCCCCGGTCAGGGCCCGGCTCGCGATATCTTGGGCCTTCTTTCGATCAACATGCTGCTCGGCTTTTTCGATGAGCGAGAGAATGTCGCCCATCCCCAGAATCCGGGAAACGATGCGATCGGGATGAAACGGTTCGAGTGCATCGTATTTCTCCCCCACCCCGATGAACTTGATGGGTTGGCCCGTGACCTGACGGATGGAGAGGGCCGCGCCTCCGCGGGCGTCGCCGTCCATCTTGGTGAGCACGACGCCGGTCAGGGAGAGTTTGCGGTGGAACTCGGCGGCGGAATTGACCGCATCCTGGCCGGTCATGGCGTCGGCGACAAACAAAATCTCCTGCGGACTGAGCAGGCGTTTGAGCGACTGCATCTCTTCCATCAGCCGATGGTCAATATGCAGCCGTCCGGCGGTGTCGACAATAAGCACATCACAGCCGGTATTGACCGCTTCGCGACGCGCTTCTTTCGCCAGCCGCTCTACCGTGGCGGTATTGGTCTCGGTGACATTTCCTTCATAGAGGTTGGCTTTGATTGCCTGGGCCACGACTTGGAGCTGCTCCCGGGCCGCGGGACGATACACGTCGACTGAAACCAGCAGGGGCCGGTGGCCGCCATTTTTGAGCCAATGGGCCAGCTTGCCCGAGGTGGTGGTCTTGCCCGATCCCTGCAACCCGGCCATCAGCACCACCGTCGGAGGTTGAGAGGCGAACTTCAGGCGCGCGGTGTCGCGGCCGAGGGTTTCGATCAGTTCGTCGCGAACGATCTTGATCACCTGCTGCCCGGGCGAAAGTGCAGTCAGCACCTCCTGGCCAATGGCTTTCTCCTCGAGGTGCGCGATCAGCTGCTTGACGACTTTGAAGTTGACGTCGGCCTCGATGAGCGCAAGGC
>JASHSL010000056.1 GCA_030040855.1 Terriglobales bacterium | reverse complement strand
CAGGCCTGATCTTGTTGTTCCTGCCATAGGTCGGTTTGACATATTTCCACCGCCCATTGACCTTCGCATGACGCCATACGCTAGCCCTGCGGTTTGCCATGACTTTGTTATGGCAAGCGTACGGCCTTAGTAGAATAGTAGTCTAATTACGAAGGAAACGCCCCTAAGTAACCTGTTTTCAATAGAGGAGTGCCGGGAACAGGACTTGAACCTGCACGCCTTTCGGCACACGGTCCTAAGCCGTGCGCGTCTGCCAATTCCGCCATCCCGGCGTAATCTGTGGACTGCTAAAACTTTAGCCGTGTTCGGGCCTGATTTCAACTGCGGCTCACCAGGCCTTTCAGCGCCTCCAACAACATCCAGCCAAGCGAGGCAACCATGAGCACAAGGCCAATCAGCAGGCTGGGTACCCCCATGAGAGCATAGCGCCCACTGGCGGAGCCCGTGAGTTGCACCGTGCTGGAGTGAAACGGCAGGGCTCCGGTGACACTGAGGTTCCCCTGCCAGCCAATCCCCAGGCAGATCAGGCCGAACAAGATCAGGCAATCGGAGATGATGGAAAGCCATTTGGCATTCATCGTGGCACCTGCCAGAATTTCAGATGAATTCTAAACGATTCGCCGACTCGCTTCGAAGCGGGGTGGAGGGCTGGGTTGGTGAAGTCGCCAGCTACTCCAACTTTCAATGTGTTTATGGGAGAGAATTGGTTGGATGATTGGAAATACGACAGCTGGAGCGGGGTATGAAAGGCCGACTTGTTATCTGGGCAATTGCTGGCTTCTCTCCAAGAACTTAGTGGCAGGTCCCTGGGCACTTTATGCCGCGTCGAAGTTCCCGAGTCGGCTGATTTCAGCCCAACCGATGGTGCGCACTTTCCTCAACATGACTTGCCCCATCGCGTTTTCCAGCTTTCATTTTCATATCGGCCTTAGACTCTACTGGGTTCTTCTCGCCAATGCCGCTACCTATGGGCTGTTCGGTCTCGCAGGGGAAAGCCTGCGGCGACACTTCAGTCAGGCCCAATAACTCGAAGTCGCCCCCGTACCGAATCCCGAGAACTCTTTCCTTCTATCCCTTGCTGCCGTTACACTGATTAGCCTATGAACATTCCAACCCAGCCCAACTTCAACCTGGTGAACACACCCGAGTATCGGGAACACTATGCCAACAGCGTGCAAGTGCGGGTGAACGTGTGGGACTTCTTCCTGGTATTCGGCACTCTGCAACAGCAGGGTGAGAACCAGGTGGAAGTGCGGAACTTCCAAGGCATTTATCTCAGTCCCCAACAGGCGAAGGCTCTGATGGCGATCCTGCAGCAGAACGTGGCGGGTTACGAGAGCGCCTTTGGGGAAATCAAACTGGATCCGAGGATGGCTGCGGGCGGGCCAGTCCATTAGATCGTACGGTGACCGCCCGCCCCGACTTTCGTCGCTACCCCATCGGGCTCCTCCTTCTCGTGTTCTTCCTCGCGCTTGTCCTGCTCCACCTTCCGCTGGTGACCTTGCCCTATTTCTGGGATGAAGCCGGATACTACATCCCTGCGGCCCGCGACCTGCTCCTCCAGGGATCACTGATTCCGCACTCCAGCATTTCGAACGCTCATCCCCCGTTGGTCATGGCTTATTTGGCGCTCGCCTGGAAGCTGTTGGGGTCAACGCCAGGGGTAACCCGCACTGCCATGCTTGGGGTGGCGGCATTCGCTCTTCTCGGAGTGTTTCGCTTAGCAGAACGGGTCGCCAGCCCCGAGGTCGCCCTGGCGTCGGTAATCTCGACTGCACTCTATCCCGTTTTCTTTACGCAGAGTTCATTCGCACAGCTGGACTTGGCGGCGGCTGGTTTCACTTTCTGGGGCATTCTCGCCTACGTGGAAGGGCGCCGAGGGACGACCGCACTCTGGTTTTCGTTGGCTGTTCTAAGCAAGGAAACCGCAATTTTGGCTCCCGCGGCCTTGTTGCTCTGCCGCCTCGGCCTCGAACGCCGACGCCGGCAGGGCAGGCTCCCTGCGGGTCAAGAACCTGGCTCACAGGGTGGGGCGAACCCCCGGACTTTCCAGGACTTCGATTTGTCTCTAGGCGATCGCTGGCCGCTTTGGGTCTCGAGTGTTCCCCTCGCTCTCTGGTACGCCTATCACTGGCACCGGACGGGATTCATCTTGGGCAATCCCGAATTCTTGCGCTACAACCTCACCGCCACCTTGCAACCCACGAGGATTCTGCTGGCAGTGGGGATGCGACTGTGGCAGGTCCTGGGATATATGAATCTGTATCTGCTCACCCTGGCCACCTTGCTCGCCGGGTGGCTGCCTCCCCGGTCCGAAGAGGGACGAGAGCGCCCGAGGATCGCACTCGATGTGCAATTTTCGTTTCTCGCCGTGCTGGTCGTTTACATTCTCGCCATGTCCGTGCTGGGTGGCGCGGTGCTGGCTCGCTATCTGCTTCCGGCTCTCCCCTTGATGATGATCCTCTGCCTGTCGACGCTGCGCCGCAGAGTGCGCGATTGGCACTGGGTCGTCGGAATCGTGGCCCTCGGGTTCGTGCTGGCGCTCATCATCAACCCTCCCTATGGATTCTCGATCGAAGACAACCTTGCCTATCGCGATTACATCCTGCTTCACCGGCGGGCTGAAACCTGGCTCGAGGCGAACCATCCGAAGGCCCACGTGCTGACCGCATGGCCGGCCAGCGATGAACTCACGCGGCCCTACCTCGGGTACGTGAGCCGGCCGTTCGACGTCCTCCGCATCGAAGATTTCACCGCCGAGCAATTATTTGCGGCCACGGAGACGACCACTGGCTTCGATCTGGCCTTCGTGTTCTCGACCAAGTACGCATCGCCCTATGCCTGGTTCGAAGGTTGGCAATTCTGGCAGCGAGCGAAAACAAGCTTCTTCGGTTACCACCGCGATGTCCGACCGCGAGTGGCGGCCCAGATCTTAGGCGGACGTCTCCTCTATGAGGAGCAGCGTGGAGGACAATGGGTCGGAATCATCGCAATGGAGCGAATCGAACAAGCGCAGGCGGTGCGATGCCCGGGCGAGTGCCAACCCTGGGACTCCGCTGCTGACGCCGAGCCGCTACTCCGCCATGAGATGACAGGAATAGGTTTTCACGATCAGCCACACTGCGCTGCCCGCTTCGAGTTGCAAGGCGTCGCGGGCGGCCAGAGTGAGCTGAACTTCCATTTCCACCCCGCAATCGACTCTGGCCGAGACCATCACGTCCCGTTGCTCGAGCGAAACCATTTTCCCGGGGATGACATTGCGAGCGCTGAGCCCATAGGGTTCGGCGGTCGCGAGCAAAATGTCGCCGGCCCGGATCCCGATGCGCAGGTGGGAACCGATTTCTGCCCGCACCAGCGGGGTCTCCAGTTCAACCTGGCTATGGGCAATGCGGCAGGTCATGGTGCCGCGATGCTCATCCGCGGCCCGGACCGAAACCTCGAAGATGTTCTCAAAACCAACCAATTGTGCGACCATTTCTTGCCGGGGTGCGGTCATTACTTGGTGTGGGGTGCCTTGCTCAACCATGCTGCCCTTTTCGAGGACAATGACGCGCTCGCCGAGGGCGAATACCTCGTCGCGATGATGGGTGACGTACACAATGGGAATGTGATGCTCGCCATTCCAGGCACGCAGGTCGTCGATGATCTTCGACTTGGTGGCCGCATCCAACCCCGCTAGCGGCTCGTCGAGCAGAAGAACGCGCGGGCCGCTGACCAGCGATCGAGCCAGAGCAACTCTCTGGCGCTCTCCCCCGGAAATTTCGCCGGGCTTGCGTGCGCCCAGGTGCGCGATGCGAAACGATTCGAGAATGGCAGCGGTTCGCCCTTCCCGTTCCTTTCGAGGCAGTCCCGTCAGCGCGTAGGCGACGTTCTTTTCTGCCGTCATGTGCGGAAACAAGGCAAGATCCTGCAGGACATAGCCCACCCTTCGCTGCTCGATGGGCATCTGAACGCCGCGTTCGGAGTCAAAGAAAACCAGGCCGCCGATTGCGATCCTTCCCAGATCGGGCTTTTGCAAACCGGCGATCGTATCGAGCAGCGTGGTTTTGCCCGCCCCGGAAGGGCCGAACACAATGGTGAAGCCCGGAGCCAGGGCCAAATCGACATCGAGGATGAACCCGTGTTCTGCGCCGGCGATGCGCTTCCGTATTCGGGCGGAGAGGACATCGGCGCCGGGGGGCGGCGCACGGCGGGCAAGGTGCGGTTCGAGGAGCGGGCTCATGGCATTCGCCATCACCAAGCAAACCAGGCGGCCCGGCGTAACCTGCCAGCCGTAGCCGGCCTAGTGTGGCTTAGGACGGATCGTTTCACATTATCTCCAGGGCCATGCCCATTGCTTGCGATTCACTCCGTAGACCAAACACAGAGACAAGAACGAAAAGGCCAGCAAGACCAGCGCCGTCTGGTTGGCAGCCGCGTAGTTGAGCGCCTGCACCTGATCGTAGATCTCGATCGAGACGGTGCGAGTCACATGAGGAATATTGCCGCCCACCATCAGCACCACCCCAAATTCGCCCATGGTGTGGGCGAAGCTCAGCGCCACTCCGGTCAGCAGGCCGGAGGCTGATAAAGGCAGGATCACGCGGAAGAAAGTTCGCAACCGCGAAGCTCCCAGGGTTGCGGAAGCGGCAAGGAGCCTGGAATCGATTTGCGAAAACGAGGCGGCGAAGGGCTGCACGGCGAAGGGGAGGCTGTACAGGATCGACCCGATGACGAGCCCCGAGAATGTGAAGGCCAGGGTATGGCCGGTCATCGCCTGCCACGCCCGCCCCAGAGGACTCCGCAATCCGAGGGCCAGCAACACGTAAAACCCCAGCACGGTGGGAGGCAGCACAATCGGCATCGCCACCAGCGATTCCACCAAGAATTTCCATCGCCAGCGGGAGTAGGCGACCCAGTAAGCAAGAGGGAGGCCCAGGATCATCAGAATGAGCGTCACCAACAACGCCAGTTGAATCGTCAGCCAGAAGGATTGCCAGTCCATGCCTCAGCTCGCAGGCCAGTATACCCAACCGCCAGAATCCGCGGAATCGCGGCCTGGACCATCCCAAGCCCTCGCTACGTCCGGCAGTGGCAGTTGGCCTCGGCCTCAACCCGACTGCGAGCGGAGCCCGCGTCCGGGCCGGGGCCGATCGCGGTCCAGGATCTCCGGCTCGCTCACTTGAAACGTGGCCATCAGCCCTAAGTCTCGACATTCTTCGCGAAATTTAAGAGGATGAATTTTGCCTATGCCCGATCAGCACTGCGACATCGTGGTCATCGGTGGCGGAATCGTCGGCCTCTCGGTGGCGATGCATCTGTCCCAGGGCTTTCCCAAACTTCGCTTGGTCGTGCTCGAAAAGGAAGGAGGCGTCGGACGTCATCAAAGTGGGCACAACAGCGGGGTGATCCACACTGGAATTTATTACAAGCCCGGTTCGCTGAAAGCCCGGCTTTGCGTGGAAGGCGCAGGCCGCATGATCGCCTTCTGTCAACAGTACGGTGTTCCTCACCGCATCTGCGGAAAGCTCATCGCGGCGACGAACGCGGAGGAAATACCCGCCCTGCATTCCTTGCTGGAGCGAGGTTGCGCGAACGGAATCAAGGGCTTGCAACTGCTGGATTCCGCGCAGGTGCGGGAGCTTGAACCCCACTGTGGCGGCGTGGCTTGGTTGCTCGTGCCCGGCGCCGGCATCACCGACTACGGAAACGTTTGCCAAAAGTACGCGGAATTGATTACGGCCCACGGTGGCTCGATCAGCACGTCGACTGAGGCGCAAGCTGTGGTGCGGCGCGGTAGCGAAACGGTCGTCGAGACGAGCCGCGGTGCTTTCGCCACGCGCTTCGTGATCAACTGCGCCGGGCTTTACAGCGACCGGGTCAGCCGCGCCGCAGGCCAAAAGCCCGGAGTTTCGATCGTCCCCTTCCGCGGCGAATATTACCACCTGATTCCGCCGCGACGACATCTGGTCCAGGCCCTGATCTATCCTGTGCCAGACCTCCGCTTTCCCTTTCTCGGGGTGCATTTCACACGTCGTATCGGCGGCGAAGTCGACGCCGGCCCCAATGCCGTTCTCGCATTCAAGCGGGAAGGTTACCGAAAAACAGATTTCAACCTGCGCGATCTTGCTGGAACCCTGGCATTTCCCGGATTCTGGCGCATGGCGGCGAAATATTGGCGCTCGGGCGTGGGGGAATTCTATCGCTCCTTTTCGAAATCCGCCTTCGTCCGGGCGCTGCAAAAATTGGTGCCGGAGGTGACAGACTCCGATCTGGCCGCCGGCGACTCCGGGGTCCGTGCCCAGGCGGTGCTGAAGGACGGCTCGCTGGTCGATGATTTTCAGTTCGCCTGCACCGGGAACATGATGCAAGTTTGGAACGTGCCATCGCCCGCCGCTACCGCGTCGCTTGCGATCGGAGCCGAGATCCTGCGCATGGCCGCGCAAGCCTTCTTGCTCGAATGAACCATGGAGCGTCCGCAAGAGGGCCAAACCCCGCTTTGGACGGGCCTTTCGCATGCTCGAAGCCACCTCGACGTTGGCACCAAAGTGCCATTTACAAGAGCGACATGTGAGAATAAGGTCTCTAGCATTAGTGGCTTCGCGTAGGCAACCGTGGGGAGCAGATGCTTCTTGCCGGTTCGCTCGTCTCCTGGTTTTACCGTTTATGACTCGCTGACCGCTACCCCATTTTGGGAGAAGCTTGTGGGTTATCCAATCAGCTTACCGGAAGTTGCCGAAGCGATCCGCGTGCTGGCCGCCGACAGCACACGGATGAACAGCCAGTTGCTGGCGACCGCCCTCGAACGCGACAAGCGCTTTCAAGTTCTGGATTCTCCCGCAGACGGGGAGGAAGTCATTGCCGCCGTAATGAACAAGAAGCCGACGGTCGTCGTGCTGAGTGCCGAGATCGACGGGAATCCACGCAAGGGATTCGATTTGGCCCGCGAGATCCGCAGCCTGCGACGGGAGATTCAGGTCGTGATGCTGCTCGACTCCTCCGAGCGTGACCCGGTCCTTGAGGCCTTTCGCGCCGGGGCACGGGGTGTGTTCTCCCGCAATGAATCGCTCAAAGCCCTGGCCAAATGCATTTGCTGTGTGAGCCAAGGGCAAGTATGGGCCAATAGCCGGGAGCTCCGCTATCTGCTGGATGCCGTCGGGGAAGCTCTGCCCATGCGGGTGATCGACGCGAAGGGCAGAGAGCTGCTCTCGCGGCGGGAACAGGACGTAGTGCGTTGCGTGGCGGAAGGCCTGTCCAATCGGGAAATTGCGCAGCGGCTGGGACTGACCGAACATACGGTCAAAAACTACCTGTTCCGCATCTTCGACAAGTTAGGCGTGTCAAAAAGGGTCGAGGTGGCACTTTACGCTTATAGCCTGGGCGGACCTTCCGAGCCTTCTGTGGCGGCTGGCCACAGGGACAGGAAATCTCGGCCCTCGGCTAGTTTGCCCCAACCCGCCTCGCCTGCGGGACTGGGCCCCGCGAAAGCTTCCCCCACGCCACCGTAACGTCGCTTTCTCCTGGTTGCCGTTCGCATTCGCTCGAAGTCCGCAGCGCCATGCTGTGCGGATGCGAAGCTCTAGCCCGGCAGGCTACGGTTCCCGGCTCGAGAGGGGAGAGGATAGCGCGATGCTCTGGCTGTCGATACTCTGATCTTCGATCGGGCCACTGCAGCTGGACCTCAAGATGTCCAGGTCCTCCATCACCTCGGCGGCCACATCCATGTCGACGACTCTCTTCTGCAGCG
>JASHSL010000598.1 GCA_030040855.1 Terriglobales bacterium | reverse complement strand
CACGATGATGTCGAACTTCGACGGCTTATTGCCAGCGGCGATCTGGTCCCGCTTGAAGCAAGCGAAGCCCTGCACATCGAGCAAAGGCTGGATCCATCGCGCCGTTATTGCCGGCCCTGGACGCGTGCCTTTCTCGAGGATTTCAGTGAAGCCTATTACCGGCAGTTCCACAGCCCGATTCAAGTGAATTCTGCGGTGCGCACCGTGGTGATGCAGAGAAAGCTGCGCCGCCACAATCGCAACGCCGCCCCGGAATCGGGCGAAACCGCCTCCTCTCACCTAGCCGGAATCACGGTGGATATCCAGCGCCGCGGTATGACCCGCCAACAGGTGCAGTGGATGGAACAATACATGATGCCGCTCAAGGAGCAGGGCCTGCTCGAACCGGAAGAGGAGCGCGGGCAGTGGGTGTTCCACATCGCTGTCTCCGAGCGCTATGCCGACTGGCGCCAAGGAAAGGCCCTGGCCGGCGAGGATTCCCCTCGATCCAATCCCAGCACGATGGAATTATTTCCCCAGCGGGTCTCCGACGCTCGCAATTCCAACTGATTTCTCGGGACGCTGCCAGCAACCAAGGCGTTCGCCAAACCACCTCCCCGGCTTTCCGGTAGTGGGTTCAGTTTCCCGCCAGGGTTTCGCCGGTTGCTGCGAGAGTATACAATCCTCTGTTTACCACCTATGAAGAAAAGGCATATCTCCCTGGTTTTCGGGCTTCGATGCCTGGCTCTTATCGCAGCGACGCTGATCTGCGCCTTGGCGGTGGCACAAAACGACGCTTCAGAGGTTGGTGCTACTGCGCGCGCTATTCATTCGTCGGCCTTGGTCATCGACACGCACGCCGATACCCCGCAGCGCTTTGTGGATGAGAACTTTGATATCGGCAATACGGATGCGAACGATTTCGGCCATATCACGCTCGATAAGGCTCGTGCCGGAAATCTCGGCGCCGAATTCTTTTCGATCTGGGTCGAGCCGGAGACCAACCAGGGACACTTTGCCCGGCGAACCCTCGATCTGATCGACGCGGTTTATGAACAAGCGGCCCGCCATCCCGACCGGATGATGATGGCGTTCTCGGTCGCGGATATTGAACGGGCGCACCAGGAAGGGAAATTGGCCGCGCTCATGGGCATTGAGGGTGGACATTCGATCGAGAACGACATTCGGCTGCTGCGCGATTTCTATCGCCTGGGCGTGCGTTATATGACACTCAGCTGGTCGAACACCAATGAATGGGCCGATTCCTCTGGCGATATGAACGATCCCAACGTTCGCCACCACAATGGCTTAACCGAATTTGGCAAGCAGGTTGTCCTCGAGATGAATCGTCTGGGCATGATGGTGGATATTTCCCACGTGGCCGACAAGACGTTCTGGGACGCCATCGCGGCAACCCGAGCTCCCCTGATTGCCTCACATTCCTCGGCTCGCGCCCTGGTAAACGCTCCCCGCAATATGACTGACGACATGTTGCGTGCGGTAGCCAAAAACGGCGGTGTCGTGGATGTCAATTTCTATTCCGGCTTTGATGATCAAGAGTTTTGGGATGCCTCCCAGGCCCAGTCCAAGGAGAAGCAGGCCGCCATCCACGAAGCTCTCGCGAAGCTCAAGGCGGAAGGACACACGCCGACCTATGGCGATGAGGATCGCCTGGAAAGGCAACTCATGGCGAGGATCCCTCGCCCTCCGTTCAAGGTTCTCATCGACCAGATCGATCATATTGCCAAGGTGGCTGGAGTGGAACACGTAGGTCTTGGCTCGGATTTCGACGGTGTCAGCGGAGCCACTCCCCAAGGGATCGACTCCGCCGCCGATCTGCCCAAGATTACGCAGGGTCTTCTCGACCGGGGATACAGCGCCGAGGACATTCACAAGATTCTCGGTGAAAACGTGTTGCGAGTATTTGCCGAGGTCGAACGCATCAGCCGAGAGATGCAAAGACAGGCAGGAGACGTCGCGCGGGCTCGCCCTACAATGATTCCTAGCGAATCTCACAATTGAGCTCGTGATAGCGTACAATGCCTATCCAGCATCGCACCCTGGTAGTTGGCATTCTGGGGCGTTTGCCTCCGCAATCCGTTGCACTCACGATTTGCCGTCATTCGACGAAGGAGCTTACTCGATGCATCCAAACTGGATTATTTGTATTCGTCCTCTCATCCTCGTGCTGCTGTCACTGGGCGTGCCTGCCGTAGTGAGCGCGCAGCCCCGGGCGATTATCGATACCACCGTGGGCAAGATTACCTGCACCCTGTTCCCGGATAAGGCTCCGATCGCGGTAGCGAACTTTATCGGGCTGGCGGAGGGAACCAAAGACTGGATTAGCCCGGTGACTCACCAAAAGAAGCATGGGGTGCCACTCTATGATGGCACCATCTTCCATCGGGTGATTCCTAATTTCATGATCCAGGGAGGCGATCCAGCAGGGAATGGCACCGGCGATCCGGGTTATCAATTCAAGAATGAAGTTTCATCGGACCTAAAGTTTGATCGCCCTGGGCGCCTGGCCTATGCCAACGCCGGCCCTGACACCAACGGCTCTCAGTTTTTCATCACCGAAGTTCCCACTCCCAATCTAAACGGCGGGTACACGATTTTCGGCCAGTGTGATGACGCCAGCGTGGCGCTGGTGAAGCAGATTGCCCGCATGGGACGCGACTCCAACGACCGTCCCTTCCGTCCAGTGAAGATCAACCACATCACGATCGTGCACGGTCCGGCAGCGGCCAAGCCTTCGCCGACAGCGGGGGCAAAATCTAACTCGAAGTCATAGCGTTGCCGGCGACTCGCCACCGGTAAAGCGGGCTAGGTTTCACACTCTGGAAAGCGTGGTTTTCGTCCGCTGCGAGAAGCCAGAAGCCGCATTTTTCGAGGCGGGCGGATTCGGTCCACTGCCTAAAGCGAGCCCACCATGCCAGAGGTGCGCGCGCCGTCAACTCGGTCGTCGACCAGCTGAGAAGCAGGTAACTTGTGCTGATGTGAGCAGGATCACTGCACGCGGTGACCGTGGGCATCGCGGGCAAGGTTTGATTCGATCAACCCTTAAGAGACCGTGCAGCATGAATCGCAGTTTGCGGGAAGCGCTCAACTAGGATGAGCTGACAGGAATCCGGGCTCCTCCAGCTAACCCTGGTGTGGTCCTGGTTACGAGGTAGGGATTGGAGTTCCCAAGTTCGCTCTTCCGGGGTTAGCTCGCCAGGGCTCGACTCCGCAGCGAAGGAGGAGTTATGACAAAAGATACGGTCACTATAACTGACAATCGCACCAACCAAACCTATACTTTCCCGGTTGTCAAAGGCACCATTCGGGCAATGGACCTGCGACAGATCAAGACCTCGCCTGATGATTTCGGTTTAATGACCTACGACCCGGCATTCATGAACACTGCTTCCTGCCAAAGCTCCATCAGCTTCATCGACGGCGAACTAGGTATCCTACGATACCGCGGCTACCCGATTGAGACATTAGCAGAGCACTGCACCTTCCTTGAGGTGGCCTATTTATTGCTCTTCGGAGAGCTGCCGACCGGGGCAGAGCTGAAAAACTGGGTACACGAGATCACCCACCATACGATGTTGCACGAAACCACTAAACAATTCATGGAGAGCTTCCGCTATGACGCCCACCCGATGGGTATGCTAGTGAGCACCGTGGCGGCTCTTTCCACGGTATACCCGGAGGCCAGAGATATTGATGACCCGAAAAACCGTTTGCTACAGATGAAGCGTCTCATCGGAAAAATGCCTTCCATTGCCGCGATGTCGTATCGCCACAGCCTGGGTTTTCCCTATGTGTATCCCGACAATGACCTGAGTTACACGGAGAACTTCATGAATATGCTGTGGAAGATGGTGGAACCGAAGTACGTGGCTGATCCCGTGCTGGCCCGGGCCCTGGATATTTTGTTTATCCTGCATGCCGATCATGAACAGAACTGCAGCGCCAACACCATGCGTTCCGTCGGGAGCGCGCACACTGACCCCTATTTGACGACGGCAGCGTCGGCAGCAGCCCTGGCTGGACCTCTTCATGGCGGTGCCAACGAAGAGGTTCTGAAAATGCTCGACGCAATTGGTTCAAAGGCCAATGTGCCCGCTTACCTTAAGAAGATCAAAGAAGGCCACGGCAAACTTATGGGCTTCGGCCACCGAGTTTACAAGAACTACGATCCGCGGGCCAAGATCATCAAGTGGGCGGCTGAGCAAGTCTTTAACGTGACTGGGCGTAATGCCAAGCTCGACATTGCGCTTGAGCTGGAGCGGATCGCGCTGGAAGACGATTACTTCGTTAAGCGCAAACTGTATCCTAATGTTGACTTCTATTCTGGGATCATCTATCAGGCTATGGGGTTCAAACCAGAAATGTTCACTGTGCTATTCGCGATCCCGCGAACCGCCGGATGGCTGGCCCAATGGCAGGAAATGTTAGCGGACTCCGAGCAGAAGATTGCGCGTCCGCGGCAGATATATGTGGGACAGAACGTGCGTGAGTTTTTGCCCATCGCACAGCGTGCTTCGCTGGTCGCGACGGAGCATTAAGGGAGTTAACCAGCAAACCCGAGGTCTTGACTGCCTCTGGCGATCGAATTTTAGTGGAGGGCTCGAGGGGCCGCAAAGCAACCCGTGACCGCTCTGATTGCCCAGGAATTGCAGACCATCGAGCCTGCCCCATGTGCGGGAACTGTTCTGCCTGTCCGCTTGCCCCGAGATCGCTATACGCCTATGACTCGCACTAACTCCCGCACCGCTTCGGCGCTGCGGTTTAGCTGTTCCTGTTCTTCCGCAGTGAGCTTGATTTCGATAATCTGCTCGATGCCCCTCGCCCCTAACTTCACCGGCACTCCCACATAGAGACCCTTGATTCCATATTCCCCTTCCAGATAGGCGGCACAGGGCAGGATCTTCATCTTGTCCTTCAAAATGGCTTCCACCATCTCAGTCACTGCCGCCGAAGGCGCGTAATAGGCGCTGCCCGTCTTCAAGTACTTAACGATCTCGGCGCCGCCATCGCGGGTACGCTGAACAATTCCTGCTATCGTAGGCGCATCCATCAGCTCGGTGATCGGGATACCGGCCACGGTGGAATACCGGGGCAGGGGAACCATGGTGTCCCCATGGCCGCCAAGCACAAACGCCGTCACGTTTTCGACGCTCACCTTCAAGTGATTGGCAATAAAGGTGCGGAAACGCGCGGAGTCAAGCACTCCCGCCATGCCGATCACGCGTTGGCGGGGGAATCCACTCAACTTATAGGCGGCCTGCGCCATGGCGTCGAGTGGATTTGACACGATGATGAGGATGCAATTGGGCGAAAACTGCACCACCTTCGCTACCACATCCTTCATGATCTTGTAATTGGTCGAAAGCAGGTCGTCCCGGCTCATGCCAGGTTTGCGAGGCACGCCGGCGGTAACCACCACGATATCGGAATTGCCGGTGTCGGCGTAATCCTGGGTTCCAATCACGCGGCAGTCGCACTTCTCGATGGGCATTGCTTCGAGCAGGTCAAGGCCTTTGCCCTGCGGGACTCCCTCGACAATATCGATGAGAACGATATCGGCGAGTTCTTTGGCAGCGATCCAATGGGCTGCCGTGGCGCCCACGTGCCCCGAACCTACAACCGAAACTTTCTTGCGCATGATGTCTTTTCTCTCAATTCTCGCGACGGATTGTTGCCGACCGCCGGACAGAAGTGCGGCTAGTGCGCAGCGCTGAGCACGGCACTGTCCATATTCTGAATGATGGCGTCGGCGAACTCGCTGGTTCTCACCTTGGTAGCTCCCGGCATCAACCGCTCGAAATCATAGGTGACCCTCTTCTGCTCGATGCTACGTTCCAAGCCGTGTTCGATCAGATCGGCAGCCTCGCCCCAACCCAGGAAGCGAAACATCATGACCCCGGAAAGAATCACCGATCCCGGATTGATCACATCCTTGTCTGCATACTTGGGGGCAGTGCCGTGCGTCGCCTCAAAGACGGCATAACCGTCACCAATATTGGCCCCCGGCGCAATGCCCAGGCCGCCCACCTGGGCAGCACAGGCGTCGGAAATATAGTCGCCATTCAAATTGGGCGTGGCCAGAATCGAGTATTCGTCTGCACGGGTTACGATTTGCTGGAAAATCGAGTCGGCGATGCGGTCATTGATCATCAGTTTCTGCTTCCACACGCCGTTGCCATGCGTCGCATAAAGGCCGGTGAGTACCTCGCGTACCTCCTTATACACGGAGTGCCGGAAGTCGTCGGAGGCAAACTCGAGTCCGGGCTCGACCAAGTTTGCAATTTCCTC
Organism: Terriglobales bacterium; assembly: GCA_030040855.1. Taxonomy (GTDB): domain Bacteria; phylum Acidobacteriota; class Terriglobia; order Terriglobales; family Acidobacteriaceae; genus JAFAGX01. The sequence goes on along the minus strand of JASHSL010000598.1, from coordinate 983 downwards.
GGTGGTTATCTTGGGGTTTCGATCCTTATTGTCCAGAACCCAGCTTTCCCTCTCGGTGACGACCTGCTGGCGAAACTCCTGCATTGCCAGCTCGTACCCCCATTTGCAGAACGCCCCTTCGGTGAACTTCTGGATATTTCCCTTGTGCACCAGGGTCACGGTCCTGCGGCCACTCTCCAGCGCAAAAGCGATTGCCATGCGCACCAAGCGCTTTGTCCCCGTGACCGAGATCGGCTTGATTCCGATCCCCGAGTCGGGGCGGATCTGTTTCTTACTGCCCTTGAGCATCTCTCGGTTCAGGAATTCGATGACTTTGGCGGCCTCGGCTGTGCCTTGTTCCCACTCGACTCCGGCGTAGACGTCTTCGGTGTTTTCGCGGTAGATGACCACATCCATGCGTTCCGGGTTCTTCACCGGGGATGGAGTTCCTTTGTAATATTTGACCGGACGCACGCAAGCATAAAGATCGAGGATTTGCCGCAGGGTCACATTCAGAGAACGAATTCCGCCTCCGACCGGCGTGGTCAGGGGCCCCTTAATGGCCACCCGGAGATCACGGATGGCATCGATCGTGTCCTGCGGCAACCACGTCTTGAACCTCGAGAATGCCTTCTCGCCCGCAAACACTTCATACCACACTACCCGGCGCCTGCCTTGGTAGGCCTTCGTGACCGCGGCGTCAAACACCCGAACCGAAGCCCTCCAGATGTCACGGCCCGTACCATCACCCTCAATGAAAGGGATGATTGGGTTGTCGGGCACCTGGTAACGCCCATGGTCGTAGATGACTCTAGCCCCACTACTGGGCACCCGAATCCCATTGTAGGAGTCCGCCATCTCGGATCCTCCAGACCGTATGAGAGAAACCATCAATTCTCGAAACCATCAATTATAAAGGTTCTTATTTCCCCTTGTCGGGGAGCGGATGAGTCGAGTGGTCCCCCTTGCGCGGGACGCTGAGTGCTCCAGCAGCTCAGGGATGA
>JASHSL010000597.1 GCA_030040855.1 Terriglobales bacterium | reverse complement strand
TCCTCCATCATCTGCGTCATATCGGGATCGATCCTGTCTAAGCTCTGCCTGCAGGGTCGGTGTCGGCCGTGGAATCTCGCTCAAGAGTCTAAGATAAGGTCGGCGGGTGTGCACCGGTCCGATCGGTGCCTTCCCGCCATTTAGGGGGAGGCTTCGCGGAGGCAGGCCAGAATCGGGACAGCCGCTCCGTGTCCTGGCGTGACCAGGGCATGGGGTTCGCCGCCAACCGCAAGAAAAAAACGGGCGGAGGAACCGCCCGTAGCTCGCAGGCAAAGCCCACGAAAAGCTAGAATTGAGTGCGAAGGATTTTCGCGAAGTTAGCGACGTCCATGGTGCCAATGCCGACTGCAGGATTGTATTCCTTGCTGCCGCGATAGAACCAGTTGTCGCCGTAGGGTATCGCGTGAAACGGCGGGTTCGGACCCGTATAGGCCTGACCCCTGGCCGCGAGATCGTAGAACGCGAAGTTCAGCAATCCAATTCGTCTGTCGTGCAAATATTGTCCCAAAAGGGCCGTAACCCCGTTCAGTTGCGGCGCCACAAAGCTCGTGCCACCGACGAACGGGATAATCTCAAATCCGGAAACCGACGACGTGTAGTAGATCACGTAGCCTGTGTCGGGATCGGCATTGAACGACACATCCGGGACGTTACGGCCAGCAAAGAACGCCGGCAGGGGATAAAACAGTCCAAACCCTTCGAAAAGCTGATGGGGCTGGCTGAGTTGAACGCCGCGAACGCCAAGCTGGTAGGAGGGCACGGGGAAGATGATGCTAACCCCTCCGCCGCTGCCCACGGGGAAGATTCCACAGGTGATGGGATTGGGGGTCCCAAGAGCCTTGCACAAACCCTGCACAAACCCTCCAGGTAATCCCACGCCCATACCCTCTCGTGGGGGACATCGACGTCGAAGGACTGAGTGCAAGCCGCGTTGAGACAAAATTTCTGAACCCCGGCCAAGGTGGTGCCGCCGCCGGCGGTCATTGCCGTGTCCACCCCGGGAGAACCGACGCTGAGCGTTAGGCTACAGCTATCCGCTACCGAGGGTGAGAATGGCCCGTAGCAACCCAGGTCGTAATTGGCTTCGTAGGCCCCACCGTCCCCCGACGCGGTGAAAAAGGATTGTCCCTGGATGGCGGCGCGAAGCAGCTGTTCGTGCAATGCCTGATTGAAACTCACCGTCTGCCCGGTAATCGGGTCGGTCACCGGGCCGTTTTCCAGGTTTTCGAACCCCTCCCACTCGCCCCAGCTGGTTGATAGCGTCTCTGCCGAGTTGGAATCTATAGCCGCCGCAAAGGCGTCAAGGAAGGATTGGTTGGTGTTGGGTGCCTGATAGACGATGATGTTCGCTCCCGGAGCCACTCCTCCCGACTGCTCAACGTCGACGGCAGTCTCGACGGAACCGGATGCGTCGCTCGGCGCCCCAGGTCCGCCATCGATGTTGATGATGCGGAGGCGCTTCGGAGACACCGTAAGCCCGACTGCATGCCAATAGGCAAAGGCGTCGCTCGGCGTAAAGCTTGCCAGGGTGACGATGGCGAGCGTTCGGCCGCTTCCTGTCGCACCCGCTTTGTAGAGGGGTTGGACATCGTAATAATCGGCAAAGTCGGTCACCGTCCAGAACCCAGGTGGATCAGGCGTGGACGTCGATGCCGCTGTCGATTGTACCCTCGCCAGGCTTCGGAGAGCCCTTATGCTGCGCGGACGGAAGCTGGGACGGCTGTCAAGACCGACCAGGCCCGCGACCAACCCCGAAATTTCGCTGGGAATCGTGGGGCGAGCGAGGGGAGCATGAAACGTATAGCCGGGGACGTTACCGTGCGCCGGGACCTCATAGCTATGCAGGCTCACGGCGAAGGCGCGCTCCATCGCGGCTGGACTGCCGGTCACCCGGAGCGTCGTCGCCGTGGTTTGTCGGGCCGCCAACCCGTATTGCGCCAGCACGGCGGTGACTCTTCGGACGTCGGCGTCGGCGGGCGCAAAGCGAGCCACGAACTGGCTGGCGGTAAGAAACCGGTGAAACTGTGGGTCCCCCGGGGTATAGAGCGATTTCAACAACCGCTCGGCCTCGTTGAGCTCGGGCAAGTGGAGTGCGATGGTGACCGAAATCGGGGTTGTCCCCGTCCGTGCCGTGAGCGGGCCGAGATCGATTGCATTTGGCGTTTCCGCCGTGGGGTAGGGCAAGGCAGCGCGGTGCCCCATCACCGCGGCTGCGGTCTGAGCACTGGCGCTCGAAAGGGTTCCCAGCGTCAGACACAAGGTCAGAAGTCCTGTCTTCAAAGTTCTCACAAATTCTTCTCCTTATTGCTGATCTGTCGAGAGGGTTAGTCGCAGGTAAAGTAATGGTGGAGGGTGCGCTCGGCCCATATCCCCGGGGCGCCGAGACGTTGGGTGAGCAAAGAACCTCCCCACACCTGGATGGCAAGCATGCGATGTTCCGAATCGTTTGTCAATGGGACAGATTTAGTGCATGTGGATTTCCCTACTTAGGCAAAGGTGCGCTGGCCCGACCGCGCAGTTACTCCCATGGCATGCCGATGGCGACATCCGGCCGCGCGCGGCTTTCAAACATCTGGCTGTGCAGGCGGAGCGTGTTTCAGGAAACGCTCCGCGTGCGGACCGATTTTGACGTTTTGACCTGAAATGAATCTCATTATTTTCATATGCTGGGACGGGCACCGTGGGATGTGGGCGGAAGCAACAAGCTCGGCGAACTACGGCAAGGCAATGCGGGAGTGGGTGTTGCTCCCGTCTTGGTTGAACTCGGTGCACAGGAAGTCCAAAAAACCACGCGAGAGTGGGCGGCCAGAGCTGCGGTCAAGGGCCAGCCGTAAGACAAAAACCAGTGCCTTTAAAGCGTCGCTATCAGGCAAATGGGTGTCACCCAATTCCCGGCCCTCTTGGTCATAATCCCCAATGACTTCACGCAACTGCTGGATCAAGGCTTGCTGGGCTAGGCTGGGACGCGTCGGTTCATAATGCAAGCCGGAGTTGGCGCGCGTCTCGAAACTGCGGCCAAGGGCGGTGAGCGCCTCAATCACGTCCCGATCCCGGAGGGTGCTGTTCGCCCAGGCACTTTGCGCAAGGCTTTCCACCAAGTCCTCTAGCAAAAAAGAGTGAGCATCCAGCAGATCCTCGTCCACTTGGACGTGCGCGAACCAACGCTCGTCCTCGAACAACTCGGGTCGGCAGCGATCATATTCTCGCGCTTGCTTCAAATACGTGCAGTTGCGGGGACAATCGAGGGTAAGCTCGCGGTGTGTCCCGCAGCACGCGGCACAAATGCGGGCATGGAGCGCTGGGCAGAAGCGCTTCTCCTTACGCGTCTCGCACAGAGTGCAGCTCAAACAAGTAGGCTCTCACCGTAAATATCACGTTCGGGTTCGACTGCAACTCGGCCTTGCAACTTTATTTGTGGAAAAGCTGTGGGCGGAGGTGAAAGCTTTGCTGAGGTGAGATCGGTTCAGCCAGAACCAAATCCCCTCAGCGAGGCTTGCACCATGAGTCGCGTATACAGCATTTTCAGCCAGTTGTTGCAACTGTTTTCACGAACCGAATTTGCTTTGGCAGTTGGCCAGCACAAAGCCGAGCGCCGGCCAAGCCCACAAGTCGCGATGCACCAACGACTGCCGCGGTAACAAAGCTAGCAAGTTCGCCAGCCCCCAGCCGAACCGTGCCCGCAGCTGCAGAAAACGAGTTGCAATCGAACCTGAACGTGATATTTGCGCAGAAGCAACATGGCAATCCGTGCCGGTCTAAACCTCTAAGCCTGGGTCTAAACCGCATGGGCGCTGGTGCCGGCAAAGGTCTTGATCTTGCACAAGTGCTGAACAGTTCCACCTGCCATCCGCTGGAACAGCAACTGGAACTGGCCCTTAAATGAGACAGCAGAATCGAGCACCATCGACTAAATCATGGGGCAACCCGTCATCTCGTCCTAACTGGGAGAGCATCAGACAAATGGCCATGGGTCAAATAGGGCCGTTCGCAGCACGCAACCTGAAGTTCGCGACCCTCAAGAGGGGAGGTCTACGACTTTGTCTTCCATGTCCCCGGCGTCGTTCCCAGCCCAATTTGGACAGCAGTGATATGGGACTATTTGCGGGGAGAGCCCTAGCGAGGTGAGTAAGCGACCGCTTTGATCTCGATCACCAATCCAGGCCGCGCCAGTCCTGCAATTTCTAGGATGGTCCAGGTAGGGTACGGGGCGGGGATGTAACGCTTCTTGATCTCGACAAAGCGCGCCAGATGTTTCTGCAGCCCCACGTGGTAGCTGACTAATTCTACGACGTCCTCGAGCGAGCAACCCGCAGCTTCGAGAACGATCTTGAGCCGGTCAAATGCATTCACGATTTGGGCTTCGTCATCCGTTGGCAGGGAGCCGTCTGGATTCAGGCCGATCTGCCCCGCCACATAAACCAAATCGCCAGCCCGCACCGCGGCTGAGTAACCAAATTTTTCGAAGATTGTGGGGCCGTCCTTGGTGGCAAAGATGCGGCTCGACGGATTCATTGCTTCTTTCTTTTTCATCCAAGCTCCTTAGGAAGTTGTTTCACAGGCGTGCGCCCGGAGGCAGGTCGAGTCCCAGTAAAATCCGTCCGTAGGCCTCACCGATCGCATCCGGCTGGAGCAAGAAATGCGAACTCATGGCATGCAAGTCGCGGAACAGACGTTCGGCGCGGGAGCCGGTCGGCAACAGACTTCCACCCAGCCCCGAGAACATCTTCTGCGCCGCTGCCAGCGCCAGCCGGGCTGCGATCGCGAGTCGCATTCGAATCGCTCCCCGCTCTTCCGGCGTGAGGGAGCGCCCGCTCTGAGTGATTTCGAGCATCAGGTCGGCGTCGTCGAGTAGACTCTGCCGCAGGATCGCCATGGTAGCTTCTCCGGAAGCGACATCGATCTGCGCCACCTTGTCGTCTCGCTGTCGCTGCTGGGTTCCGGAGTTAATTCGCGTTTTCACCAGGTCACGAAACTCCTCCGCGACGGCGGAGGCGACCCCCAGCATGGGCGCCAAAACCGACATGGCAAAGACGGAGTTCAGCGGACAATCATAAATGAGCTCATGGTTCTGGCACGTGGGATGCTTTTCTCCCCGCTGGAGCTGGCTCCAGCTGAGCCAGCGATGTTCTGGAATAAATGTCGGCGCTAAAGCAATGTCCTTGCTCCCGGTGCCGCGCATGCCGAGCACATTCCAACTGGAATGGTCAATCGAGAATGCCTCTTGGGGTACTAGCACCACGTGCGATTCAGGTTCGCCGCCGTTGGCATTGGGGATCGACACCAGCAGTCCAGCCCACGAGGCAACGTCGATGCCGGAGGCGTAACGCCAGTGGCCGGACAGCAGCACGCCCCCTGAGACGCGGTGCGCCGTGAGATTGGAACCCACTCCGCCGGTAAGCATGGTAACAATGGGGGGCTTGCCGCACAGGAAGACGTCGCGCTGAGCCTGGTCGGAGAACTTGCCCAACATCAAGATGTTGGCGCTGTTGAGGCCGACAATCCAGGCACACGAACCGCAACCCTTGGCGATTTCGAAAACCGCCTCCCAGGCATCGCGCGGGGTGCAGCCCAGCCCGCCGAAGCGCGGCGGCTGGGTCATGCGCCAGAGATCCGCGTCGGCCAGACGCTCCATCACCTCCTTGGGAATCTGCTTGGCAGCGTCGATCTCCTCCGCTTTGCTCTCGAGCCAACCGCGTAAAGCTCGTGCCTTTTGCGCCACCGCATTCGATTGGCCCGCACGGCGCTCGAAGTTGGCATCGACCAGCGTCATGTTTCCTATCCGTTCTCTTGGCAAAAAGTGTCGGGGGGCATTTTCGGGACTGTAGCTTAAGGCACTCTAGACCGAGTGGGGTACGCAGTTTTGTATCGCCAGATACGGCCTGCTAATCTGAGCAGCACGATCAGGGGCCGCCGGGGGAACCGTGCAGAAACGGACGAAAGCGAGAAAGATGTTGGGGACGTGGCGAATCGATCCCGAACTCGCCCGTCAGATCATGGGCCATGCAAGTTCGGGTCAGCCTCGTCGATTTCGCAAGAATCAGGTAATTTACGAGCAGGGAACCACCTCGACCAAGTTCTATTTTGTGATTTCCGGGCTGGTGCAGGTCTCGATCGTACGCGTCGACGGCGTCGAAGTCGTACTCGAGTATATGGGGCCGGAGACCATCTGTGGGGAAGGTGCTGCGTTTGATCGCCTGCCTCGATTTTCGCGGGCGCTCGCGGTCGAGGAGAGCGAGACGATTGAATTCGATGCCGCGCGCATGGAAAAGGTGTTCGTCCAGCATCCGGAGTTTGCCTCGGCACTGCTCCGCGTGACCAGTTTGAAGCAGCGGGTGTTGGCGGTGCGTCTGGAACATCTTGCCTCGCGGGAGCCGGAGGGTCGGATCATGGACTTGTTTCACCGATTGCAGGAGATGTTTGCCATTGATCATGCCGGCGGAAAACTCCTGATCACACGGCTGACGCACGAGCAGATCGGAGCTATGACCGGCACCTCGCGCGTAACCGTCACCCGCGCCTTGCGGACGCTGCGCGAAGCCAACCAGATCGATATCGTAGATGGCCTCATCCTGGTGAAGACATCGCCCATGGAATGACCGCTTGCGCTGCTGCGGAGGCCGTCTTCTGCGATGTATACTCCGATACAGACCGTGCCTCTCCGTCGAGCATTAATCTTCCATCGTTTGTGGGGGGGTGCTCTTGGAGACCTCGCAGAGATGACCGACCAGGCGCTGCTGTACCGACGTCTCTTTGGCCGGTTCACGACCGGTGTGGCCGTAGTCCTGGGGGAGGACGCAGGCAAAGTGATTGGACTGACCGTGAATTCCCTCACCTCGGCCAGTCTGGATCCGCTTCTGCTTCTGTTCTGTGCGCACAATCAAAGCCAATCCGCCGAATCGTTCCTGCGCTCCGGACGATTTTCTGTGAATATTTTGGCCGCGCACCAGGAGGATGTAGCGCGACATTTCTCGAGCACACGCAGCGGGGAAGTCAAGTTCGACTGCCTTCGCGGAAAAGGATTCGTCTGGCTGGCCGGGTCAAACGCCGTATTCCGCTGCCATCTGGAAGCGACCTATCCCGGCGGTGATCATCGCATCATTCTGGGCAGAGTGGTGGACATGGTGGGCCCCAAAGAATGTGCCCGCCCGCTCCTCTATCACGAGGGGCGATACCTCCACTTGGAGCAAGAGCATCAAGGGAGAGCGTTTTTGGAGAGCCACCGACCATGACCCCGTTTGCCTCCCGAGGAGACTTAAGTCCGAAGAAGATCAGCTTTACCCAATTATCGGCGAATGCCTACGCCTACACTGCGGAGGGGGATCCCAATTCCGGCGTGGTTCTTGGCGATGACAGCGTTCTCGTCGTCGATACCACGGCCACACCGGTCATGGCACGGGAGTTGATTGCCAGGATTCGGCAAGTCACGGATAAACCCATCCGGCATGTCGTGTTGTCTCACTACCACGCCGTGCGTGTACTGGGCGCATCGGCGTATGCCGGTGAAGGCTGTACCCACATTATCGCGAGTCGCGGCACGTACGATCTGATTGTCGAGCGCGGCGCTGAGGACATGAAGTCGGAGATGGAACGCTTCCCTAGGCTTTTCCAGGCGGTTGAGTCTATCTCCGGACTCACCTGGCCGAATCTGGTTTTCTCTGACGAAATTACCCTGCACCTGGGGAAACTGGAAGTCAGAATCCTGCATTTGGGCCCCGGTCATACCCGGGGTGACACCGTGGTGTTCCTGCCGCAACACGGCATCTTGTTTTCCGGCGATTTGGTGGAGTACCAGGCCGCAGCCTACGCAGGAGACGCTCAGCTCGAGGAGTGGCCATCCACCTTGCAGGAGTTACGCTCGCTCAAGCCGGAGAAGCTCGTGCCGGGGCGGGGACCGGTGCTCGAAACCCGGGAGCAAGTCAGGCGCGGGATCGACTATACCCAGGATTTCGTGACGACTCTGTTTGCTTGCGCCCGGGACTCGGTCGCGGCGAAGCGAACCTTGAAAGAAACGTTCGAGTACACGCGATCCAAGATGGATCCGAAATTTGGCAGGATGTTCATCTACGAGCATTGCCTGCCTTTTGACGTTGCTCGGGCCTATGATGAAGCGAGTGGCATCAAACACCCGCGAATCTGGACGGCTCAACGGGACCGGGAGATGTGGGAAGCCCTGCAAGGCTGAGCATGATCGCAGGAACCATGGGAGGTTTTCGTCGAACATGGCAGGCGCAAAACCCGGCGTTGATGCTGAGAATCTCGACTACAACCGTGGCTTCGGCAATGAGTTTGCCACGGAGGCAATCAAGGGAGCACTGCCGATGGGGCAGAATTCCCCTCAACGAGTGCCCTTTGGGCTGTACGCGGAACAGATCAGCGGTTCACCTTTTACGGCGCCCCGCCACACCAATCGGCGATCGTGGCTTTACCGAATTCGTCCCTCGGTGATGCACGAACCTTTCACGCCCATCGATCGAAACCTGATACGCAGCAGCCCGTTTCAGGAAACGCCCGCCTCGCCCAATCAACTCCGCTGGGATCCGATTCCGATTCCCCGAGAGGCCACGGACTTCGTCACCGGTCTCATTACTTTGGCCGGCAACGGGAACAGCGAGTCGCATTCGGGCGTAGCCATTCATCTCTTCGTCGCCAATCGCTCCATGACAAAGCGCTTTTTCTATGACGCAGACGGCGAGTTGCTGATCGTTCCCCAGCAGGGCAGCCTACTCCTGCATACGGAATTGGGAAAAATTGGACTCGAGCCGGGCGAGATCTGTCTGATTCCACGGGGCTTGAAATTCCGTGTTGCGTTGGCGGGTCCTGAAGCCAGGGGTTACGTTTGCGAAAATTATGGCCCGATGTTCCGGCTCCCCGAACTCGGTCCCATTGGGGCGAATGGTCTGGCCAACCCCAGAGATTTCGAGGCTCCTTGGGCTGCGTTCGAGGATCGCGAAGGAGACTTTCGCGTGGTGGCTAAGTTTTGCGGCAACTTGTGGGAAGCGAGATACGATCATTCGCCTTTGGATGTGGTGGCATGGCACGGCAATTTCACGCCCTACAAATATGATCTGGCTCGGTTTAACTGCATCAATACGGTTTCCTTTGATCACCCTGATCCATCCATCTACACCGTACTCACCTCCCCGTCTGAAATCCTGGGTACGGCCAACTGCGATTTCGCAATCTTCCCGCCGCGCTGGCTGGTGGCAGAACATACCTTCCGGCCGCCTTGGTTTCACCGCAATTTCATGAGCGAGTTCATGGGATTGATCTACGGCCAGTATGACGCGAAGGCAGAAGGCTTCCTGCCGGGTGGTGCCAGCTTGCATAACTGCATGAGCGGGCACGGTCCGGACGCAGAAACCTACGAGAAGGCAGCCGCGGCGGAGCTGAAGCCACATCGGCTCAGCGATACTCTGGCCTTTATGTTCGAAACTCGTTTTGTAGCGCGTCCCACGGAATTTGCCATGCGAACCGCGCAACTGCAACACGAGTACTACGAGTGTTGGCAGGGCCTAAAAAAGAATTTCAGACCGCAGAAGCCCTGAGAATCCAGGCGTTCGGCTCATGTCGCAAGAGCACGCTGTTCGGACAACCCGGAATGCGATTCCCTGCGCCTCGCTTCGGGCTGTGCTTTTAAGTTTGATCGACTACGCCGGGCTCTTTCCCCCAGCTACTCTGAGCATGCCGGACGCGATCGCGAAATACGCAGGCTATTTGGCAGGCGAGCTCGGTTGGGTTCTTGGACGGTTCGTTCTGCCGGCGAGTCGCCTCGAGGAATTTGCGCGCCTACGCGCAGCCACTCCGACGACTGCGCGGTGGAGAGTGAGCTGTCTCCTGGGGTCGGATGCGGAGGGCGATTTCGCCGCCATTCGCAGATTCAACGATCGCGAGGATGCCATCATCGACTCGGTCGAGACCAGAGCGGAGAGCGGCGAACAGGTTGCCCGCGTGACCGAGAAGGCACCCCAGGGCCTGCGAGTTTATCTGGAAGTGCCCTTACCGTGTCCTGTCGCACTGATTTCGGCAATCCAGAAATCCGGCGCCCGAGCCAAGATTCGAACCGGGGGATTGAATCCGGAGGCCATTCCCTCGACGGATGCCGTGGCCAGCGCGATCTTGGGATTCGCCAGTGCCGGCGTGGCCTTCAAAGCCACAGCCGGTCTGCATCATCCTTTGCGGCGTCTGGCGCCGCTTAGCTACGAACCGAACGCGCCGGTCGCTAGGATGCACGGATTCCTCAATCTTTTTCTTGCCGCCGCCTATCAAGGGGACAAGGAAACCCTCGCCGCTATACTGGACTCGGACCGAGCCGATCAGCTGCACTTCGACGATCGGGGAGCACAGATCATGGGCGTGGTCATCCCGACCGATCAACTTCGAAGGATGCGCGCAGCATGCGCCATCGCCTTCGGTTCGTGCTCCTTGGACGAACCGATCGAAGATCTTCGGGCTCTTCGATGGTTATGATTCCCGCGCCGGACGAAACTCACGATCCAAGCGCCCTTTCCTGGGTGGAATCCGCCAACCATGGAACCACCGACTTTCCCATTCAGAATCTTCCCTTTGGAGTGTTTCGGCAGCGCGCCGGGGGCCGAGGGCACATCGCGGTTGCGATCGGGGATTCCGTCCTCGATCTCGACCAGTGCGCGACGCATGGCCTGCTGACTACGGTCAGCCCCTCCACCATCCAGGCGTGTCGGGCGGATTCGCTGAACGAGTTAATGTCGCTCGATCATAGGCAAAGGTTGGCGCTCAGGAAGCAAATATTCAGGCTGCTGCACGCGGATGCGGAAGCAAGGGTTCGGGATTTGCTTCAGAAGGCAGTGCTGGATCGGTTTGACCTAGACCTAGAGCTCCCGGTCAAAATCGGGGACTACACGGATTTTTATGCTTCGGTGTTCCACGCTACGAACGTGGGCAGCATGTTGCGGCCGAACCATGCTCTGCTGCCGAATTATAAGTGGATTCCGATCGGCTATCACGGCCGGGCCTCCTCGATCGTTATCAGCGGGACCGGCATTCGCCGTCCTCACGGACAGATCATGGCTCAGGGCGCCACGACCCCGGGGTTTGCTCCATCCCGAAGACTGGATTACGAATTGGAAGTGGGCCTCTACGTCGCCGTGGGAAATGGATTGGGTTCCCCGGTACCGATTGCACAAGCAGAGGAAAAGATATTCGGGTTGTCTCTGGTAAACGATTGGTCGGCGCGAGACATCCAAAGCTGGGAGTATCAGCCGCTCGGGCCCTTCCTTTCCAAGAGTTTTGCCACGACGGTCTCGCCTTGGGTGGTGACGCTCGAAGCCCTGCTGCCGTTCCGCATCCCCGCGTTCCCGCGCCTCCCGGAAGACCCGGCTCCACTGCCGTATTTGGATCATGAAATCGACCGCCGATGGGGCGGCATTGATCTGACCGTGGAGGCATCGATTACGACTCCGAAGATGCGCGAGCAAAAGCTCTCTCCCTATCGGCTGAGCCAGGGTTCGTTTCGCGAGATGTATTGGACTCTCGCCCAACTGCTCACGCACCACGCCAGCAACGGCTGCAATCTCCGGCCGGGCGACCTCTTGGCGAGCGGGACCGTATCGGGAAGAGCGCCCGAGTCCCGCGGCTGCCTGCTGGAGTTAACCTGGAAGGGAGAACAAAAGATCCGGCTTCCCACGGGCGAGGAGCTCGGTTTCCTGCGAGACGGAGACGAAGTTACCCTGCGAGGCTGGTGTGAAGGATCCGGGAAAGCCAGGGTGGGCTTCGGGGAATGCAAGGGACGCATACTTCCTAGCTTTACCGAGGCTGCCCCGTCGTAGGCTTACCGCACGCTCTTCGCGATCCAAGGTTCCGGCAAACCGCCATAACCCATCACCCGCGCCACTACACTCAAAGCCAGGGTGATCCCCATCACGGTGAGCAGGACGATGTCCGTCGTGGCAAATTCCAAGGACGGGGAGAAGGTGCGACGGGCGTAAGGATCAAATGCACGGGCCTCCATCGCCAGACTCAAGTCGCTCGTGATTTTCAGAGCCCTTAGCGCCAGGGGAATGATACACGACAACTGCTTGCGAAGCCGGGCCAGCGGCCCTTCCCGGTCGAAGTCCACGGCGCGCGCCCGCTGCGCTTCTTGAATGATGGCGTGCTCGGCTTGCAGTTGCGGAATCAACCGCAAGGTAATTCCCACCACCATAGCGAACGGGACGGAGACCCGCAAACGATACAGGCCGGTCATAATCTGCCGGTTCGACGTGGTCTTGAACACCACAAGAAACGCCAGCAAGATAGCCGCGATTCGCACCGCGACCGATAGTCCGTTGTAGACGCCAGGCTCGGTAAAATGCCAGCGCCCGAGAGCAAACAGCACCTGTCCCTGGCGGCGCAGAAAGATGATCCAGAGAAGCCAGGATGCACCGGCCATGAACATGCCAAATCTTCCTGCCTTGAGCAGGTCCCATAGGGAAAGCCGGCTGGCATACACGACAGCGACCGTCACCAGAAAGATGAGACATTGCAGAAAGGGGTGGGCAACGACGCCAACGATGAGGAAAACCCATAGCAGGTAAAGAATCTTAACCCGTGGGTCAATGGGCCTTGAGCAACGCGGAGAAGCAATCCGAGAACCGACCGGAAGTGTGGACATCTATGCTCTCGAGAAAATTCGTACCATCTCGTCTATGCGATAGAGGGAGGAGAAATCTTCCCCCAGTTTTTGCGCAACCCCGGCCACTGGGGGAGGTGTGAGCAAGCAGGATCGCAGCTCCTCCGATCGCTGAAAGGTTTCGCGGGGTGTTCCGTCGAGCACGATCCTGCCGGATCGTAAACCGACGATGCGATCCGCATAGTTCGCGGCAATCGAAACGTCGTGGGTCACGATCACGACCGTGAGACCGGAACCATGCAGGTCAGAAAGATGATGCATGATGCGCATGGCCGCTTCGTGATCGGCCCCGGTAGCCGGTTCGTCGAGCACTAGCACCTCCGGTGCCATGATGAGCACGGAAGCAATCGCAACCAGCTTGCGCTCGGCCAGACCCATAAAGAAAGGATCGTCATGGCCGCGGTCCTGGCCGGCGATGCGGGTGAGCGCGAGACTAACGGCGTCAGTGATCTTCTGCTTTGGCCAACCCAAATTGCGTGGACCGAAGGCCAGTTCTTCCGCCGTGGTTCGTGAAAAGATTTGATGGTCAGGATTTTGAAAGACATATCCCACCGTCTGGGCGAGCTTCGCAACGGAGGAGGACCGAGTGTCAACCCCATGCACAAGAACTTTGCCCGAGGTGGGTAGGAGCAGGCCATTCAGATGCTTGGCTAGAGTCGTCTTGCCCGCGCCGTTCGGGCCCATCAGGGTTAGGAATTCGCCTCGTCGGATGGTCAGACTGATGTTGTCGAGTACGGCTGTGCCATCGGGATAGGCGAAGGAAACATTCTCAAGTTCAATCAGAGTTTCGCCGTATTGGCCGCAGCGTTCCACCGGTGCGACGGTCGGCAGAGGGAGGTTTGCCAGTGGCTGCAATCCCTGGACGGCGTCGTCAATCGAAAGTGGAAGAGGACCGCTCCAACGGCCCCGATCGCGTAACTGCCAGGCAAGGTGAGCCACATCCGGAACTTTCAGACCTAACTGCACCAGCTCTTGCGCCTGGTCAATCACCTCCGCCGGCTTGCCCTCACGGACGATTCGACCGTGATCCATCAGAATCAGTCGAGAGGCATGCGGGAGCACTTCCTCTAATTCTTGATCGACGATCACGATCGTGAGGCCATGCTCCGAGCTCAGGCGCGCGATCGTCGCGATGATCTCGTGTTTGCCGACCGGATCGAGTTCGGCAGTCGGATTATCCAGCACCAAGATCTCCGGCTGGAGAGCGATGGCGGCGGCAATCGCCAGCCGTTGCTTCTGACCACCAGAAAGATTCCAAGGCGAACGATCGGCCAGCTCGTCGAGGTTGACCGTACGCAGGGCGGAAAACACTCGCGCGTTCACTTCTTCCCTAGGCAGGCCGACATTTTCGAGGCCGAAGGCGACATCCTCTTCGACGCTCAATCCCACCAGTTGCGATTCGGCACTCTGCAACACGATGCCGACATGCCGGGCCAACTCGGGCACCGGGGTGAAACGCGTGTCGAGACCGCAGACGCGCACCTCGCCTTCGATGCGGCCTCCGAAGCTCTGGGGAACCAGCCCGTTGAGCGCATAGCACAGAGTCGACTTACCGGAGCCCGCCCGTCCGGCGATGGCAACGACTTCCCCGGGCTCGATATCGAGATCGACCCCCTGCAAAGCAGGACGCTCCTCCTGCCTCCGGTACGAATACGTCAGCCCGCGAATCTGAATAAGCGAAGACATTGCGTGTCAATGCCAAACTTTGCCCGCTCGCTTTTCATGTTCGTACCCCATTTCGTCACGAGACAGGCCGTAACGCTCTGCCGCCGGACCAACGACGCGCGCTACCAATGGACCGAGCAGTCCGCCGAAGAAGGTGGTCAGGCTAACTGCGGGAAAGACGGCAGTCCAGACAATCTGGGCGGGCAGCAACCGCAAGTAAATGAAGTTGGTACACAAGTACAGGGAACCGAGCGCGCACCAAAGCAGCACCACAGCGTAATACTTGACCCATGCGGTAGGTTTCATCATGCAGTAATCTGCGGGTCCCCGGTAGAGACGATAAAACAGGTAGGCCATCCACCAGGTAATGATGGCGCCGGCGATAGAACCGGGCGTCAGCGCCCCGGTCAATGCGTCTCCGAGAAGATTGGCTACGGTGATTCCCCAGACTGCGGGCATTCCGAAGATCGCTCCGAAGGGAAAACGGACAAGGGCATCGGCACGAAACGTGAGGAAACCCGGAATCAACACAAGAATTGCGCTCACCGCTTGCAAAAGCACCGAAAGCGCCGCCGTCATGGCCATCATGGTTACCGCTTTCGCATTCCAGCGCCGCTCCATTCTGACCATCCCCGGAGGGAAGAGTCGAACCTGATAGTCGAACACCTCGGCCAGCAGGATGAAGGTCATGGGAACCGATACCACCAGACCGGCCATAAACATGGCGTGAAAACTGAGAAGCCGCGGGAGGAGATCGATCCAATTTTCGAGCCGGGAAAACATTTCCTACCGGTCTCCGCCGCACAGAACGATGGTCTTCACGCCCTCCTGGCGGGTCAGCTTTTCAAGAGCCCTGGCCGTCTCGGCAAGGGGAACGGAAGAAGTCACCAAGCGCATAACATCCAGCTTTCCCCGGGAAATCAGATCTATGGCGGCATGGAAGTCCTCCGGCGCGAAACCGAACGACCCAGTGAGAAGGATCTCGTCATAATGAATGCGATTCATATCGAGCGCAAGCTTGGCATCCGCCGGCATCCCGGCAAACAGGTTGATCGCGCCGCCCTTGCGCACGGCAGCCACGGCCATGCCGGCCGCGCCGATGTCGGCGACGGAAACAATGACCTTGTCGGCGCCCTCGCCGCCGGTCGCACGAAGCACCGTCGCCAGAACATCTTCTTTGGCAGCGTCGATGACCACATCCGCAACGCCGAACGCTAGGGCCATACGCTCGCTCGTCATTCCGCTGAGGATGACCGGATCGGCCCTCAGCAACTTGCCAATCTCGGCCTGAAGCAAGCCCATGACGCCATCCCCGATAATGAAGAGGGAATCGCCTGCCTCCACTCCGATGCTCGAGAATGCGTGGAGACAACAAGCCACCGGCTCGCCAAAACAGCCGGCGAGAGGATTCACCGCCGTGGGTAAAGGAAGCACGCCCTGCGCAGCCAGGCGGGGGGGAACGCGTACCAACTCGCTGAAACCGCCAGGATCCAGGATTTCATCGAACAGGTGGCTGCACAGGCTGTATCGCTCCTGCGAGCATTGGAAACAGGAGCCGCAAGGTACATAAGGCGCGACCACGACTCGCATCCCCTTCTTCCAAAGATCCGAGCCCGGCGCCTCCGCGATCACACCCGAGATTTCGTGCCCCAGCCCGGAACCGGGGAGAATTTTCGGATGGCCGCGGAGAAAGGTCTTGACGTCGGTGGCGCAAACTCCGCAGGCCACGACCGCCACCAGGATCTCCCCATTCTTGACCGAGGGAACGGGAGTGTCCACCACGCGGATCGATCCCGGGCCGTAATACTTGAGAGCCTTCACGCCGCCCTCAAGTTTCTGTGCCACCGCACCCCGATGACGGCCTCCCTGCGAATCGAGATGGCGACACGGTCGGACTCGCTTAATTGGCGCAGCGGGTTCCCGTCGACACACAGCACAGCGCCGTTGCCCACATTCTCCACCACGATGTGCGTGTTTTCGGCAAGGGTTACGTACCGCGACGCAATTGGCTCCGCATTCAACAGGGAGGCGGCGCTGATCTCGATTTGCGCCAGAGGCAGATCGCAGACCAGACAGCCAGCCGGAAGCTGCGCCAGGGCAGCCAGACAGATGCCCCCGGTGATGGCCTTGCCGAAGAAGGCCGGTTCAGCAAATCCCGCAACTACCGCACCCACGCTTTCTGCCTCGGCTACCAGCGTTTGGATTCCATCCCGGACGCGGGTCACTCTCGTCCTCGGCCCGCCAACGCGACGCGGTCTTTCTCGAAGCAACTGGCCGCGCAGGCGTCTGGCAGCATTCAAATCGCGAAGCTGGTTATCGATCGTGCCGACCACCGTATTCCCGATGACAACGTCGTTGAATGCCAATCCGGCCAACTCTCCGTTAATACGAGCCTCGAGACCATCCGGGTTCCAGGTCTCGAGATCGCGCAGATCTAAACTGGCGGCTTTCTCGGCGTGGCAAGTGATCAATCGCCCGACGTTGGTCGAACCTGTACCGATGCCGATAATCGGTACTCGCCACTGTGTTCGGCAACATGCCAAGGCAGCATCGGCGAGCGTACCATCTCCGCCGACCACGACCACCGCATCCACGTCCTGCTCAGAGAGCCACCGGACCAAGTCCTGCGTGTGAGCTCGTCCAATTGCGTCCACCGCGTGCACATTGACCCATCCGCTCCATCCCGATAAAGCTGCGTTCCCAGCTTGGCAAGTCAGCGCCGCCTCCACGCTAAGACTTCGAAGAGCATCCTGCGCGGCTGCGGTCGGATGGGCTCCCTTGCCGGCGGCGGGATTGACAACCAAGCCGACGCGCCGCCACCTCTCAGCCATGAATCGCCTCCACCAGGGCGGCCGCGATGCCGCCTGGGTCCGCGGACTGCCAGATATTCCGCCCCACCGCCATCCCTTTGGCGCCAGCCTTCACCACGTCGCGGGCCGTGGACACAAGCGCCTTGGGGGGTTGCTTTGATCCGCCCAGAACCACCACCGGTCGATAGCAGTTGCTGACCACCTCACGAAAACTATCAATACTCCCGCTGTAGCTGACTTTGACGAAGTCAGCACCCAGATCCGCACCGATTCGCGCTGCCGAAGCGACTTGGGCGGGAGTTACTTCCTTCGCGGCAAAACCTCCGGGCAACATTTCCGCTGCCAGAGCGATGCCCCAGCGCTCGCATTCTGCGGCCAGGGCGGCAAGCGATTGCAGACTGGCAGCCTCGTTCTCGGTTCCGACGATTCCCATGGCGATCACGGCATCCGCTCCCAGGCGTACCGCGTCCTCGGCGGTCAAAGCCGGCCTGGCTTCGCACCACTGTCCGGTATGGGCAGTCGGACCGCAGTCGACTCGCACGATGAGTCCAGCCTTACCGAACAAGCCGGCAAACCCGCGTACTAACCCCGGGGCCACGATGATTGCGTCCACTCCGGCCGCGATGAGCGCTGGAAGGAGAGACTCCGGGCGTTGCAGTCCTTCGAGCGGGGCGATGCCCGCGATCCCGTGATCGAGGGCGGCGATGACGGTCCTACCGTCGCGTGCGAAGATGCGGTTCAGCCGGATTTCCCTTCCTGCAGCCATGGTCTTTGCGGCAACGAATGCTTGGCCGTCTAGCCTCAGCGCTTCTGCAGGTCCGCCTCCATCACGCATCGAAAGCCGATTGCTCCGGAGCGATCCAGGCTAGGGGCCATCAATAAATACTTACCATGTTCGGAGAGCTTGTAGGCCTGCGGGAAGTACCAACGTGAACCTTGAGGCTGATAGTGACTTCCCCCGCGCACGACCGCGGCGCGGGTATGCTGGTCGATATACTCGTCGGTCCACTGCCACACGTTGCCAACCAAGTCCATCACCCCGAACGGACTTGCACCGTTGGGATGGGCGGTGACTTCACCGGCTGGGGCCATCTCCCGACCGGTGTCCGGTTTCGGCACTCGCTCGGCCGACCAGTCATTACCCCAAGGGAAAGTTCGTTCATCATCCCCTTGGGCGGCATACTGCCACTCCCACTCATGGGGTAAACGCTTGCCCCTCCACTTGGCGTAGGCTCGCGCATCGTCCAGGGACACCCAGGTCACCGGCTTCTGCTCCCAATTCGCCGGATAGGTTCCACTCTTCCAATCCTTGAGAAAGTTGTGATCATCCCCCGGACGGTAGTGGGTCGCATCCAAAAAGCTCTTGAATTCGGCGTTGGTGACTGGATACTTATCGATCCAAAAAGAGCGGACGTGGATCCGGTGTTGGTGATAGCGGCGAGCTGAGGGTTCCCAGGGGTACTGAACGTCAACTCCCTCGTCGTTCATGCCTTCGATCTCAATCCCGTTCACCCGAAAGTTGAAATCAGCTTCCGGAATCTTCACCATGCCTTCGGGGGTCTGGCTGCTCGTTGACGTCGGTTCAGTCGGCACCATCTGCTGGGGGAGGGTCTTCCAGTCAGGGGAAAAACTGCTTAGCGGAGTTTGGCTTAGCGTTCGCATGGTGGTCAGGAGGGTTGCGAGGGTAGCATCTCCCGGCGCCGAGGTCTCGAGCACCGCCCCATATCCGTCCGCCTCCACATCAAACTCGAGTGCCGCCTGCTCGCCCTCATGTTGGGGAGAGAGCTCCCGGCCGCGCCACACATCGAAGTACCGAACATCCGCCCGGTAAGGCACCAGCAACTGACGTCCCGCAACCGGGTAATGATTCCGGTTGACCACCGTCCAAAGCGTCCTATCCTTGCCTGGAAACTTACTGGCAAACACGCCAAAGAACTCGGTGGGGGTGTGAGGCTCCCACTCTGGACTCACCAAGAGCCTGCTATACGCTCGCTCGATGGTGGCAATTCGCCGCAGCGCCTCGGCGTCGCGGGCAGTGATCTGGTTCCAGATTCCCCAGATGTTCTCCCAGCTCTCGAAGCCCACCCCATTGAAAAATGCATGCTGAAGATCATCGAGATGATCGTGCGCCCAACGATTGCACATATTCACCATGTGACGCGACTCCAGCCACTTATAGCGGCTGACGGAGGGAACAAAACTGTACGTCCAATATCCCCAGGTAAGGTTGTCATAGGCGAGCATCTCGTCGGCTGCGAGCGGTGCCTCCGGTTCCATGGCAAGCGGATGACCCGTCTGGTCTGCCGCCTTGCGAAAGGCAGCCGGCATCCCTTCCTGAGTGTCACCATTGACTCCGTCCGCATCGACCGAGGCGAGTTCTCGAGCGATGGCGTCGAAGTCGGACACCCCCTCGTTGTGAGTTCCCTGATCCCATACCATCACCGGAAAGAAGACGCGAACCCCGCGGCGATGAAAGTCTGCGACCATCTGCCGAACGCCAGCGATTCCGCCGGGTAAGTCGCGGAACAAATCGTACTGGTTGCGACTATCGATCCCTAGATTGGGATAGGTGTGCCAGACGAGCACGCTGTCGATTCCACCATAGCGGCTGAAAAGATCATCGAGGTAACGATCCACGGTGTAACGTTGTGCCACCGGATCGTAGAAATACCGGTCGTGGACCATCATCTGAGGCTGAATAAAGCTGGATTGCGTCCACTTCAGGTCCGGGCGCTCATACTCGCTGCCGTCGTAACCCATGCGAATCAGGTGTTCGGTGCGCCAATGGCGGATGTCTTCGAGCCAGCCGGCGATTTCAGCGCGGCTGCAGGTCTTGGGTTTAGCCGTAGCGTTCCACTGGGGAACGGGCGCGCAGTCAGGGCCGGGAATCTGCTCCCACACCGGTGGAAAAGACGTGTCTTGGGCGCGGCCCGCCGTGATCAGGGCGGTTACGGCTACCAGAACCAGAATGGGTTTCAACTGAACTCCAGGCCTCCGGCACCGATCCAATCCGAGGCGGAATATAAAATGTGCGGGTTCGACAGATTTGTATCCAGCGCTACTGAAATACTTTGAGAAGTAAATATATGTTCTCGCGATTGCGGGGTAAAGTTCGCCTGAACCCGGTGAATCCTTTCACCTTATACACTGTCTGGCAGTCTTCCTTCCGCTTGGGGACGTCGCGGGATCGGAGGACTCTAGGGGAGGCGTTCGATGTCCGTCTCGGCTCCTGAGATATCGGGGTTCTTGTCCCTTCTTGTGCCTGGCTGTTTGGTCTTGGCCAGTGGAAACGCCGACGTCCTCGCAAGAGGCAGGACAGCAGCTTCTTGGCGCTTTCCGCGACTGCGCCCCACGAGCAAGGGGCGCGCGTTTTCCCTCTACCTGGTTCTGCTGCTTGGCGGACTGGCGATTTCCAGTCGCATGCTGCTGGCTCAATCCACATTTGGGTCGGTCATCGGGACGATTTCCGATGCCTCGGGCGCTGTGGTCAAGGGAGCGAGCGTTACCTTGGTCAACCAGGGTACGGGCGTCGAACGTCACGTCGTGACAGACAATGCCGGTGAATACTCGTTCTTCAATCTGAATGCCGGCAAATACAACCTCACGATTCGAGCGGAAGGATTTCAGAAACTGGAGTTTCTCAATCTGGATCTCGAGGCGCGCGAGACGAAACGCGTGGATGGCAGCCTGAAAATCGGCGCACCAACGACAACTGTGAACGTAGAGGGCGAGTCCGCGGGAGTGATCACCACCGACCAGTCGAACCTTGCCGTGACCCGCACGGGTCAGGAACTGGTCGACCTTCCCGTGGCCATCTATTCGCGGTCGAGCGGTTCGACGAGCCCCATCTCCACTCTGACAACCCAAGCCGGTGTCCAAACCGACACCAGCGGCAATCTAATCATCGCCGGGACTACACCCGGCCTCTTGTCAGTCACCCTGGACGGCATTAGTGGCATGAACATCGAGTACGCCGGCCCGCTCGACGAGTTGTTTCCGTCGTTCAATTCGATCTCGGAAATGCGGGTGAGCCAGATCAACAACAACGCAGAATTCAGTGGCGTTTCCGACATCACGACGACCTCGAGGGGAGGAGGTAATACCTTCCATGGGGGAGCGTTTCTAAATCATGAGGATAACTCGTTAGTCTCCGGAAATCCGTTTGCTCTGACTAAGCCGAAGCTCGTCATGAATGATTTTGGCGGATACCTCGGCGGTCCGATCCGCCATGACAAGACATTCTTCTTCGCCAGCTATGAAGGCCTGCGTCTGCCGCGAGAGACACCGATTGTTACCAGCGTTCCCTCGGTCGCCATGCGCCAGGGAAACCTGTGTTCCTACTTAAGCGGCCAGGGCATCGCTCAAGTTTTCCAGCCGAACGGTACTCCCATCCCCTGCGGCTCCGTGCCCATCAATCCTGTCTCCGCCAACTTTATGAAGTACCTGCTGCCCTTGCCCAATACAGGGGCGGCAAGTTCCTACATCAATAACTTCGCAGAGAACTTGGCCACACCGATTGCGAGCGACCAAGGCGATTTGCGCATCGACGAAAACATTACCCCGCGGCAGTCGGTCTTCGGCAGGCTGACCTACAAGGATCGCTCCGTCACGACCGCGCCGAACCCCTACTGTCCGGGTTTTTGTGAAACTGCGGGTTCGCCTTCCACCGGTGCATTTTCCCAGCCCGAAACCGACCTGGGATTGGCTTTTGCCTACAACTTTGTGATCCGCGCAAGCTTGCTCAACGAGCTGCGGGGGGGACTGAGCCGTTATCACTTGGCCACCACCCTGGATGTCAACTCGCAGCAGATCTTGAATGAAGTGGGGATCGTCGGAATTCCGAACCCCAGCCCTTATGGAGCGGTGCCGAGTGTCGTATTTGGCAATAACTTTCAGCAGACGGGCGGAGCCAACCCGTCGACTCAGATCAGCCAAACCATCGAGTTGGCAGACAATGTGACCTGGACCAAGGGCAAGCACACCTGGAAGTTTGGCGGGGATTTTCGACGTCTGAGCGACCATGATGACAACGCCTTTGGAAGCTGGCGCTCGGGTACCTATTTGTTTAACGGTTCCTCTCCGGTCGGGGCGACGATCGGAGATCAATTCACTAGCTTTTTGCTCGGATACCCGGACGCCGTACTGCTCACGCTGATCAAAGACGATCGCATGAACGGGCTAGGACATTCCTACGGCTTCTTTGCGCAGGATGATTGGAAGGCCGCCTCTCGTCTCACCATCAACGCAGGCCTTCGCTACGAGCTGCACCCTCCCCTGCATGATACCGGCTACAACAGCGGGGCATTTCTTCCCAACTACCAAGCGACCATCAGCGGCCAGAGCGTGCATGGGGCCATCGTTGTCCCGAACCAGCAAGCCCTGGCTTTGACCGATCCGGGCTTTGCCGGATCGATCGTGCCCACCCCAATCCTGACTGCTCAGCAAGCCGGCATTCCTTCGGCGCTGCGCTACACGTACACGAAAGATTTTGGCCCCCGCATCGGCTTCGCCTGGCGCCTGTTCCGGGATGACAAAACTGTTCTCCGCGGTGGCTATGGACGATTCATCATGAGTCCGCTGGGATTTAATCTGGTGTCGGGATGGGCTACGACGTCGAGCTACATCCCGTATTATGCCCAGGCCTATAGTGGTCCGAACAATACCGGCTCACCCATCCTTTCATTTCCTTCCCCCTTTTACACTCCCCTGGATTATCCCGAGCCGGGAACGGCCAGTTTCTATTACGCCTTCCCGGTTCACTATATTGATCCGAGCGTTCAACAGTGGAACCTCACCTTGGAACGGGAACTTGGTTTCAATACCGGCCTCCGCATCTCCTATGTGGGAAGTCACGGAGGTAACCTGCAAGATATGGTGGACCTCAACCAGGTCGCACCCAATACGGTCGGCTACGCCATCGCGGGGGCGAGTCGGCCCTTCCCCATCTGGGGAGTGATCGAGAGCGTGGCCAATGACGCGAAGAGCAACTACAACGCCTTGAATGTTGTAGTCCACAAGCGCTTTAACAATGGCTTGCAGTTCGATAGCAGCTACGTATTCACCCGAGATCTTTCCGATGCGGGAGGTTCGAACCCGACGGCAATTCCTACCGAACCTCCTCAATTTGTCACCAACCGCTTTGGCCTCGGACTGGACTACGGCAATGTGATCTATGATCGCCGCCAGCGCTTTGTGACGACGTACTTGTATGAGCTTCCCATCGGTCGAGGCAAAAAGTTCCTCAGCGACAGCGGCGGTGTCTTGAACAGCCTGGTCGGCGGCTGGGAATGGGGTGGGGTGTTGACTTTCGAAAGCGGTCCCTTCCTTACCCCTTATCAAGTAACGAACGATTCCGCCGGCACCAACATCTTCGCTACCGTTGGTTCCGATCGAGCCGACGTCGTGCCCGGGGTTTCCCCCTATGCTCCCTCCGGGGCTACGCTGGGGGGATATCCATTGTTTCTCAACGCTGCCGCCTTTGCGATTCCCGGCGGCATTGCAAACCACCCTATCGGCAGGTTCGGAGATGCCGGCGTTGGAAGCGTAGTAGGGCCACGCACGGAAATCGTGTCCATGTCGCTCATCAAAGCGGTAAGCCTCAAGGAGAGAGCACGCCTGCAGTTTGGCGCTGAAGCTTCCAACCTGTTCAACCACAAGAACTATGAACCGCCGAACATGGAGGTGGGCTCGGCTGGGTTTGGAACTATCACCGCGCTGCAAACCGCCGAGGGTGCGGGGCCGCGAATCGTCGAGCTTACGGCTCGAATCAGCTTCTAACACACCCCGGAATCGGGGAACGGCTGGTCCAAGGAAGGCGCAATGAACAACCACTTTCCATTGCGCAGTATTCCCGTTCTGGTGTTGTTGTTGTCGGTGTCGCAGGCACTCGATCGGAAGCCCCAGAGCCAAGGATCCTCGAGAACACTCACCCTTTCTCACGCCCAATATCTCGATCGGGTTCAGGCCATTTGGACGGCGCAGATGATC
This sequence comes from Terriglobales bacterium, assembly GCA_030040855.1. Classification (GTDB taxonomy): domain Bacteria; phylum Acidobacteriota; class Terriglobia; order Terriglobales; family Acidobacteriaceae; genus JAFAGX01. The sequence goes on along the minus strand of JASHSL010000597.1, from coordinate 10,398 downwards.
GGACAGATGACCGGGGTGCGTTTCGAGCACCGCACGGCATCTGTGCTGCCGGTGACTCCTATGACCGAGCCCGAGGGGTACGCTCCGGTGGATGATGACTACTACTACGAAATGGTGGCGGTGCGCGCATTTGAGAAATATGGAATTGGAATGAGTGTTCAGCAACTCGGTCAGCAATGGCTGGAGAACAATGCCGGTTCCTGGGGTTCGAGCGAGCAAGCCTTGCTTCTGCTGAAACGCGGCGTCAAGCCTCCCGATACCGGGCATCCCCGCTACAACAAACTGTGGTGGACGATCGGTCCTCAGTTCAGCAGCGACCTCTATGGTGCACTTGCTCCCGGAATGCCCAATGTCGCCGGCGAGATGGCTCGGCGGCTCGGACACATCAACGGTTATGCGGAGGGCACCGATGGCGCGGTCTTCGTGGCGGGAATGATCAGCACCGCGTTCGCCGAGCACGATCCTCATGCCATCGTGCACAAAGCTGCCTCGCTCCTCGATCCACGTTCCCCCTACCGGCAAGGTCTCGACATGGTGATAGCCATGGCCGAAGCCGGCCAATCCGCCGCCGAGGTGTTTCGCGCCGTGGATCAGCGTTGGGGCATCGAGTACCCGGCGACCAACAACGCCGTGCTGAACGGTGGGATCGTGGCTACCGCAGTTTGGTTTGGCGCAGGGGATTTTGACAAGACCCTGCAACTTGCGGTGCATGCTGCCGACTTTGCCGATACCGATTGCAACTCCGCCAACTCGGAGTCCGTCGTCGCGGCCATGCATGGTATGGCCGCACTTCCCGCGAAGGAGGTGGCTGCACTGCACGATCGCATCTACGGTGCGACGATGGGTCCGCTGACGCTGACACCTCCGGTTGACGAGAGCATTACCGCGCTTGCCCAACGAACTGCCCGGATTGGAGAAGCTATCCTGGTGGCTCATGGTGCGAGCGACGACGGCAACCTACTTCGCATCGAAATTCAGGAGCCGGTGCAGCAGCCGGCCGAGTTGTTCAAACTCTCGGATCTCATGCAGTACTGGAATCCCGACTGGACGCTCGAACGGGCCGGTTTTGGTGGCGCCGGCGGAGGTTTGCCGGGGATTCGGGGAATCACGTATCTGGACGGTGACACCCTAGCAACCTACCCGCGTGACGAGGTCCGCGGAGTCGTCCTGAGGAGGTCCGTCACCTTGGGCCAGCATCCCCACCTGAACTTCCAGGCAGGGGTCGATCCTGGCCGAGCCTGGCAGCTCGAGGTTTACGTCAACGACCAAAGAGTCCTGGACGAACTCATCGACGGAAGCGCCGATTCGAAATGGAGGAATATCAGCCTTGATCTGGCAGGGTTCAAGGGCCAGAATGTTACCCTGCGGCTCTATCAGCTGGTTCTCATTCCCCGCCACGAAGCCGGGAATGCCTATTGGCGCGACTTGGTTCTTACCCAATAATTAGTGCTACGGCGATATCGGACAGGCAGAGCACGGTGGGCTGCAGGCGGACCGGCGGTCACTGCTGGTAGTGTTGCCACCGGCGGACGATCGCAGCTTGCGCGCCTACCGAGGCCGTCTCGCCACACCTCGGGTCATTCTCCGCTTGCTATGAAACGTCCCTTTCGCAGTCCTCGGAAACGCTAGAACGGGCTACCCCAAGGCAGACTTTGGCTCCTTTCCCCCACGGCTCAGTAGGTCCCTCACGTTGTCTTGCTGCTGCTGCGAACGGAATTTTGGCTGGCGGACTTCAGGCAAAACGGCATCGCCAGGATCACCCGGACGCTCGATCAAAGTCCCTGATCCGGTTTACCGAGGTTTCACGCGTATCCATTGGGAAGCAAAAGCACCCCCAATATCCCCAGTGGAGACAAGCCATGAAAACAATTGGACGGTTCGTTCTGCTAGTTTCTTCTGCTCTGCTGCTATCGGTCGGCGGCGCCAGCGCGCAACAACTCCGTTCGTCATCGCAAGACCCAAACTACGCGATTTCGAAAGACCTTCCCGGCATCCCCGGGGTCACTGTGTACGCCGGGGCCCCTGCGGGGTTTGATCCGACCAGCGCCTCCGAGGAGGACTTGCAGGCCTACGGCTATCCTCACCGACCCGACCCGGACGACACGAAGGCCTATGCGGCGTGGCGGCGAGCCGTGGGTACGACTCGCATTACCGCCGCACTCGTGCCCAACCCAGGCAGGTTCCACCGGCCCAATCAGCGTGTGGCGACGCTCGCGACGCTCAAGAACACCACCAAAGTCGTAGCCGCCAACTGGAGCGGTTATTCTCTGGTAGGGGGCAGCCCAGTATTCGATCAAGTCGTTGGTCTTTGGGTCGTTCCGAACATCGGCTCCCAGTTCGAGTCGTTCACCGGCTATAGCTCGATGTGGGTGGGAATCGACGGCAACTGCCAGTGCAATGACTTAATTCAGGATGGCACGGAGCAGGAGTGGGTGAATGGCGTAGCCAAATATTCAGCTTGGATCGAGTTCCTTCCCGAGTCAGAAATCGTGATTCCGAATTTTCCCGTATCCCCAGGCGACATTATCTACGCTACTTCATGGGTAGGCATGAAGGATGGTGTGATTACCGGTTTCTACTAATCACAACACGAACCTGAGTGTATCGGCTTCGATCGCCATTCCCGCGGGCGCCACCTTTAGTGGCAAATCAGCGGAGTGGATTGTTGAGCGAACTGAAGTGAACGGATCCTTTGATAACCCGTTGCCGTATTACGCCTATGCTTACATGGACAACGCTTGGGCTTACCGTGCAGGTTCAAACCAACGCATCACGTATTTGAGTGAAGCCAATGAGAACATCACCATGGTAAACGGGAGCGACCGTCTGTCGGAAGCCTACGAGCAGGACAGCGACTCGATGTGGTTCGAATGGCTTGCCTACCAGTAGGCACAAGGAGAATTGCTGGATGATTGTCTCGGGCGTCTGCTGAGACCCACGAGTCGTTCGGAAATGCGGAAGCGACTTCTGAAGCCAGCAGACGCTCCAGGGCGATTCTAGGGGGTTCGATCTGATCCTCCTGCAGGTCGCTCAGGCATTCAGATGAAGTCGTCGAATCTGCGCCACTTGTAGAATGCGATCGACACAATCCAGCTCAGCACGAAAAGACCTACAATGAAATAACCAAGTGTGCCGAAGTTAACATTGAACTTGGCCACTCCATCCCAAAACCATCCTCGAAACTGAAAATGTTCGACCAACAGTCCAAGGGCCTCGATGCCACCGACGACCAGCGCAACCACCACGGACACGGAGGTGATTGTGATGTTGTAGTAAAGCTTACGAATCGGTTTTACGAATGCCCACCCATAGGCACCCAGCATGAAAATGTTGTCGGTGGTATCGATGAGCGACATACCTGCGGCAAAAAGTATCGGGAACACGAGGATCGAGCCGAAGGGAAGGCCCTTCGCAGCTTCCGCTGCGGAAATTCCTAACAAGCCGATCTCTGTCGCAGTATCGAATCCGATGCCAAACAGAAAACCCAATGGATACATGTGCCAACTGCTACGGATCATGTGGAACAGCGGGCGGAATAGCCGGGAAAAGAAACCGCGACCGCAGAGGAGCATGTCAAGATCCTCGTCCACGTAGGGCTCACCGTGTCGAACCCTGACAAAGGTTCGGTAGATCGATCGCAGAACGATAAGATTGACGAGGGCGATGGCGAAGAGGAAGAAGGCCGAGACTAAGGTGCCAAGGACCGAGGCTATATTCCGCAGCGCGTCAAGACGATGTTCGAACGCCAGAGCCGCTCCCGCGAGCGCGGCTGCGCCGAGGACCACGACCGTCGAATGGCCCAGAGAGAACATAAATCCGACCGCCACCGGTCTCTTTCCTTCCTGCATCAGCTTGCGCGTGACATTGTCGATGGCGGCGATGTGGTCTGCGTCGACGGCATGACGCAGCCCGAAACTGTAGGCGAGAAGAGCGGTGCCGAGAAGAACCGGATAACGGTGAAAGGCGATGCCGGCCCAGATCCATGCGCCGACGTTGAAAACTAGTAAGATTCCATAAATTGCAAAGATGCGGCTGCGGAGATGATCGGCGCCATCATCGAACAAAGTAGTCAGTTTTGACCGGCTGCCCGAGCGTGCCTTGCCACACGCAAGGCAGCCATCCTTGGGCCGGGGATTAATTTTCATAGCGTTGGGGATGGAATCCTCGAGCAACGGCTTCCTCGCAACCGACCATCGCAGAAACTTGCTGAATCAGTGCTAGCGCCGCCGCCCGGACGATGGTAGCGACATCGTAGATTCGTTCTCTTCTCGATCGACCGAGGCGCTGCGCCGCGCGAAGGGGGACCGATCCCTCGGCCAAGAGTTTAGCACTGCAGGCGCGCGATTGCAGCTTCGGGTCGTCGGCTTTGGCGTTTCGGGAACCGATGTCCGATCGGCGTCCTTCCAGGTTGTGCCAACCCGGTGACCATCCTTGAGCCTCGAAATCAGTTTTCGATGCTTCCCGGCATGTTGGCATTGGCGAACTCCTGCCATGCCGAGGACGCGGCTCGTAGCTTCTTGATCGCTGATGAGTGGAGTTGCGCTTCTACCTTAATCCCCCCGCCTTCACGATCCTGGCGTTCAAGGGCTGCAACGGACGTGCATTATGGGGATACAATTTCGCCAGTGTTGCCAGTTCTGCACTCGAAAGTGTGGACGGCGTTTTGAGCACAAACCACCTTACCCCTTCGGTGCAGGGAGGCGTTGTCAGCGATCCGCTAAACGTGTAGTAGCTCCGCGTCTGGGGCAGAAGACCCGTCGCATCAACCGTGGCATCGGCTGTGATTTCTTTTTCTTTTTCGCTTGGCAGATGATCGACGACTGCTTTGAGGGTCGCATTGCTGGCCCCTTCTTTGAACAGGATAGCGACCACGGCAAGATGACCCTCTGCATCCTTGTGCACGAGATGGATTACAAGATCGTAATGTTTCCCACGGACTGCTTCTTCACTAGGATGATGGTAGTGGAACTGCACCAGTTCGTACTGTTTGCCCTCCACGGTGATATAGCTGCCGGGCATATAGTTCACCTGGACTGTGTGGCCGTTGTCGATCAGCTTCAACGGGGCCGGCAAATAGTGGAAATCGATCGGGGGCAGCTTTTCCGCTACTGTGTGGGCGATGTCGATGGGCGATTGTTCCTTTCCGGTCTTACAAGTCGAATAGTCAAGGCTCAGATCGCCCCAGTGCGCCGGGCCGGTTACCCCTGCATAGCTCCAATGCGGGGGTTGATGTTCCTGCGCATAAGAAAGAAATGAGCCCAGCATCAAAGCGAGCACGAGTGAATGCTTTTTCATGGGCCTCCGCTTGGGACAATGAGTAGTGAGAATCGCTGGCGGAGTGATGTTGCCACCAAGGACCCCAATGGTTGTGCATCAGGCCAGCTGCTGGACCGCCAACCTGACCTAGTTTAAGGGAGACAGCGATTAGAGGGAAACTGCTATTTTCTCTCAGAGCTTGATGGTTCGAGCCTGCCGATCGAGTGCGGGTAGGTTGAGAAGTCCGAGGTGCGAAAAGGCCGGGTATGACTCCACGAAGCTAGCCTGCAAATCTCAGAGCTGAATTTCCGACGTGAGGAGTGCGAGCCAGCGAGAAACAAATCTCAGCATGGATTCGATCCACTCCTACGGCAAGCGCATGTCGACAAGCTTCACAGATCGCACCAGGACCAGCCAGACACCAGTGTCAGTGTTTGGGTCCCGGCGAGGGGGTCCGTCTCTGAGTGCAACGCAGCGCAATATCGGCAGAGCCGGTATTCGGGAAACAGCGTGGCTGGTTTCGGGGATCGGAGGGTGGGCAAATGAGTTAAAGGATCACTTTCGGTGTTGGTGGCCGGTGCCACGGGAACAGTGGTTGTGTCTGAGCTGTACAGGTCTTTGACGACACCGACGAGTGAAAAGATCGCTCAGAATTTGAGAAGATTTGAATTGAAGTGATCAAAAAGCATAGCAGATCTCTTTTGGATCGCTTTGCGGCAGACCCGATCAAAATCAACGACACAGAATACAAAGCTTATGCCGCACTGTACTGTGATATACGATGGATAGCGAATACTAGCGTACGAGCTTCTGGGATTGACCAAGCGAATTTTTTGCGTACACTTGCTGTGTGCGTTGTGCTGGTAGTTGCGACAGTTGCCTCCAAGTCAGCAATGCAACCAAGCGATTCGGAACCCTAAGGGGGATTCCCGGGCGGTAGTAGAACAACGGATTAGATCATGTCCGAAGCCAATTTCCGGAGAAACTCAATGAAACGTGATATCTGCTTGACAGTTTGCCTGGCGGTGGCGGCCACTCTAGCTCTTGCCGTCACCAAACCAATAACCTTCGAGGCTGGCAAGAAAGCTAAGGTCACAGGAATGATCCAGTCTCGCAACGGCGACACAATCACTATTCTGCAAAAAAAGACCGATACGGTAGCCGTCATCAACGTAAACGAGGGCACGAAAATCGAGCGCAAGAAGGGCGTCTTCAAGTTTCGCAAGACGGATATGGACGTCACCTCCATGGTACCGGGCTTGACCATTGATGCCGAGGGCATAGGCAATGCCCAAGGGCAACTCGATGCGAGCAAGATTTCCTTTAGCCCGGACGACTTTGCCATCGCGGTAGCACAAGAGAAGCAGATCCTGGCGAATCAGGCGGCTGCCGAGCAGGCCCAGGCTACGGCGAACCAAGGCGTAGCTGCTGCGAACACTGCGCAGACTTCCGCTAATACGGCGCAAGTGACTGCCGGCGCGGCCTTGGCAGGTGCGGCGCTGGATGCTCAGGCCATCGCCTTGATCAACAAAAGGGTCTCCGATCTCGACGACTACCGGACTATAGCCAAGGGTCTGATCTGGTTCCCGACGGGACAGGCGACCTTGGCTCCTGAAGACAAGCTGATGCTCGACAACTTGGCCAAGCAGGCAATGTCTCTCAACAACTACATGATCGAAGTGGCCGGTTACGCGTCCAGCACTGGGAACCCGGAGGCGAACCAGAAGCTGAGCGACGACCGAGCAACCGCGGTTGTGACCTACTTACGGAATACTGACAATATTCCCATGCGACGTTTCCTAGTTCCTGCCGGCTATGGGGCCACGCGCCCGGTTGCCAGCGAGGAAACCCCCGAAGGCCGTCAGCTCAATCAGCGAGTCGATGTGAAAGTCCTCGTCAACAAAGGCATTGGACTCTGACCTGAGGGTAGTGGCCAAGGGCAGCGCTCGCAGGTGCGCTGCCTTTGGCAGCAAGATCAACGCAGGGGTGATTGCCTCATCTTCCAGGTAGGCAATGTCTGCAAAACTCTCCTCCGCATGCCACAGCCGCTAGTGAGAGGCGATAGTCGAGGCCTTTGCTGAAGGCCTTCAGGTTGAGATCTGCCCTAACATATTCTTGTTTAACGCACCGTTTCCTTTGGGACAGAAAACCTGGCTCGCCGGGAGGGTGCAGCTGTCAACAGTCTCATGGTCCTCGGCTAGAATAAAGTGGCGTGGAATCGAAACTTGCCCAAGAAAACGATCGCATTCTGGTCGAGGCCACCCAGCAGCTGAGTCCGGAAGAACGATTGAAGGCTTTCCTAACGCATTGCCGGCTGGTGATGGAGCTGTATGAAGCCGGGCGGGAGCTCGAGGCTCGCCCGGGTCGACCGCAATCATGAGAACCACACGTTCCGGCGAGTCGCTTCTTCTGTTGCTCGATGCTCTCGATCTCCTCGACATCCGGAAGGTCCTCTATGCAGTGATCGGTGCGCTGGCGGCATCTCTTCATGGGGCCGTCCGAGCCAGCCTGGATGCAGATCTGCTTCTATCCGCCGATATGCGGAAGCACAAAATCTAGAGCGTGATTTCCAGGCCGCTGGATTCCCGACTCAGCTAACGCTCGGCGACCTCCAGGACCCTATTCCTGGCTTGCTCAAGCTCGGCGATGCTTATGGCAACAGAGTTGATCTGCTGCTGGGCCTTCGCGGACTCGAACCACAGGCGTTCTCGAGAACCGCGGAGGTTCCCTTTCAGGGGAGGACCGTGAGGTTCATCGGCCGTGAGGATTTCATTGCTATGAAAGCCTTTGCCGGCGTGCCCCCAGGCTTGGTCGATGCTGACCGCACCATTTTGCGGCCGGTCCGTCGCTCGACATTGGGCTTGTGCGCCGACTCGCCAAGCAATACGGCCGGCAAGCGTCGGAGACACTCGATCGTCTGCTGGCGGGCCGGAGGGCGCAGGGACGCTTACAGAACGTAGCTATTTGCTTTGAGGTGGTTGCGTTCGAAAATCTGTAGAGATGGCATGAATCCCTCCCCCAGTAGATTCTGTCATTTCAGGGAGATCACATCCCGTTCGGCATAGAAGGAACCTTCTCGCTAGCAATTGTCGAGACGGAGGCAGCAGTGTCGAGCGGTTGGACTCGAAGCAACGAGTGCCGCATGCGCTTGCAAGAGGCGTTCCATTCTTGCACTCCGTCGAAAATCCTCCTCTATATTCGCACTCCATTTTCAGCGGTAGCAAAGTTTATGGGTGGGATTGTGACCTCGTAGCCGAGCTTGCGAAGCGCTCGTGCCAGCAGACGCGCGCGTTTTTGTTTGGCGTGGGGGTCAGGCTCAATACCGTATTCAATAAATCGAACGCCCTCATGCAGGATCTTCCAAACCACGCGACAGAGCCGATGAGCCACGGCCCAGATGGCGGACTTATAGCCCAGCCGAGGCAGCAGACGGCGGAACACCGCTTGGAAATAACTGCCTTTCTGCTTGACAGCAGCGTGCGCCGCCTGGTTCAGTACCCGCCGCAGATATTTATTGCCTTTGGCCGAGCGACCTGCGGTGGTTTTCTTCGGCACTTTCGTCCTTTGCGGGACAGGTTCCCACCCACGAGGTCAACTCTGCCGCCGAGGCAAATGTACTGGCCTGCACCCCCACTTCCGAGATCACCTGCTGCGCCGAATCCACTCCAAAACCAGGCACTTCCGCCCGTCGCATCACTGCCTCTTGATGCGGCTTCATGGCCAGCGCCATCATGCCGTTGAGGTTCTCGTGGTTGATTTAGCCCGACCGATTCAACCAGGGCGACAGGGCTCTCGTAAGTTCGGATAGCGCACATGATTGTGTGTCTGCGCTCAACGAACGAGCGGCTTAAATGTGCGTAGGAGCTGAAGGAACGCTGGGCCTATAGTGACAATCAACACAGAAGGGATAACGAACAGAAGCAGTACGGGCACCCATTGGATCGCAGTCTTGATCACCTGTATTCTTGCCCGCTGCTGGCGTGCAACGCGGAGATCATCAGAGTAAGCTCGTAGAACTCTCACAACTCCCAAGGGTCCAGCCTGAACTAGCGCATGCACTCACCAAGGCCAGTTCGTTCTGACAGATCGCTCAATGCTTCGTCCAACGAGTAACCAGCACGCATCCCGTGATGACGAGGTAGAACTCGTCACTCAGCTCCGGATGCGCGTGATGTAGGTCCCCGGCCACTCTCATCATCGCCTGATCGAGTGCCAGCCCTGCATCCACGCAGATGACGCTGAGGTCGAGCGCATCGGGTAATCCCAACTTGATCCGGTGTTGGCGGTTTTGGACTTTGCGCATCAAGGCAAAATGGGGAAGAAAAGATCCGATTCCGAACAGAATCGGCGAATCCAGTCCGCTGCTCGCAAGGGCGGCGAGCAAACCCAGGAAGGCGCACACCAGGCGGCTTCCCCTATAGCTGGTTAAATGGTGGGCATCGCGGTATCCCGCCTGGATCAAGCAACGCCGGGTCCGTCTAGCCTTGCCTCGGGGACGCCAGTTCGGCGGCCGCCAGAGTTCACCCGGCTATCTTTACAATATTTTACGTCGGCGCTAGCAACGTTCAGCAGCAACGCACGTTCTGACTATACGGAGTTCTTTTGCGGCAGAACTTTTCTGCTGCCTATGAGACACTTGTAAAGAGATAACTTTATCAAGCTCTCAAGAAGCGGCTCGCAGCTGAGAAAATCTGCCGGTTGGACTTTCCCACAACATCATCTCGTTTTCTGCTGGGTGCGGAAACCGCGCTGTCTCATCGAGCGATTCCTGCGGCGTAGGAGAATAAGGAGATGAGCATGAGATTTCGCCTATTATCCCGGCCGTCATTCGCACTTGCCATTTGCAGTGGTTTAGCTGGACCGCTGCTCTGGTTAAGCGCTCTGGCACAGGAACCAGAGCAGAAAATTACGGTAGGTGAAGTCGAGCGCACCTTCGTAGTGCATCTGCCCAGGGGCTACGACAGCCAGCAGAAATACCCGGTTGTGATGGTGCTGCACAGCACGAATCAGGACGCAAACGACATCTCACGGCTCACCCGCTTCGATGAATTAGCCGATCGCGACAGCGTAATTGCTGTTTATCCCAATGCCCTGCACGGACGCTGGAACCTGGGCGTCGTTGAGGAGCAGCCTCAACAGCCC
>JASHSL010000596.1 GCA_030040855.1 Terriglobales bacterium | reverse complement strand
TCGCTAAAGGATGAGAAGCCATCGCGGCAAGTTGCTTCCCGCGACCTCTCATCTACGTGGGCTCGGTTCCCAAAAATTCAACCACCGACCGAGCCTCTTTCGTGACTTCCAATTAGATGCCTAAGGTTGGGAATGGTAACTTCCCTCGTCAGATTGTACACTCATTTCCCGCCATTTCCACATGCTTTTCCCGGCCTCCGAGTGCACTTTCGGGTAGTAAATAGACGCTGGTTTTCTGGCTCCCCTATAATTGAAGAACAACCCTTCGAAAAGGAACCCGCGTGCCCGTTGAGCTGAAGTCCACGATAAATCTGCCCAAGACCGACTTTCCCATGAAGGCCAATTTGCCGGAGAACGAGCCCAAAATGCTGGCTCGGTGGGAAGCGATGCCGATCTATGAGAGCATCCGGGAGGCTCGCCGGGGAGCACCTACCTACGTGCTGCATGATGGTCCTCCCTACACCAGCGGGCCCATCCACTTGGGCACCGCGCTGAATAAAGCGCTCAAAGATTTTGTCGTGAAATCGAAGACCATGGCCGGGTTTGATGCCCCCTATGTTCCGGGGTGGGATTGTCACGGCTTACCCATTGAAATCAAGGTGGATCAGCAGCTTGGCCGGAAGAAGCTCCAACTGAAGCCGATCGACGTCCGCCAGGAATGCCGAAGGTTTGCCCAGAAGTACCTGGACCTGCAACGCGAACAGTTCAAGCGCATCGGCGTCTTTGGACGCTTCGACCGGCCCTATTCGACCATGACTCCGCAGTACGAGTCGGTGGTGCTCGAGACCTTCTTCGCTTTCTACGAGAAAGATTTTGTCTACAAGGGCCTGCGGGCGGTGTACTGGTGCATGCATGATGAAACCGCCCTGGCGGAGGCCGAAGTCGAATACCAGAAGGAGACCAGCCTTACGGTTTGGGTGAAGTACACTCTGCTCGATGATCCCTCCCGGATCGCTCCCCAGCTTGCGGGCAAGAGGGTCTCGACGATCATTTGGACCACCACTCCATGGACCTTGCCCGCCTCGATGGCAGTCGCGTTTCATCCTGACGAGGACTATGTTGCCCTAGAATCCGGTGGGGAAGTGTATCTGGTTGCGGCCAAACTCGCGCCGGAGGTCATCGCCAAGTGTCATTTGCCGGAGGCGCGCGAGCTGGCCCGCTTCCCCGGCCGTCGGCTCGAGCGGGCCAACTTTCAGCATCCATTTCTCGATCGCAAGATTCTCGGTGTGCTGGCCGACTACGTAGCCATGGATACCGGAACTGGCGTGGTGCACACCGCCCCTTCGCACGGTGCCGAGGATTTCGCCACCGGCATGAAGTACGGTCTCGACGCGACCAGCCACGTGGACGAGAAGGGTATTCTCCGCGACGGTCTCCCGGAGTACGACGGGCGGAAGGTTTTCGACGCCAACGCGCCCATTGTCGCGCTGCTCGAAAAACGTGGTGCGCTGCTGCACGCGGAGAAGCTCGAGCATTCCTACCCGCACTGCTGGCGCTGCCACAATCCCGTCATTTTCCGTGCTACCGAGCAGTGGTTCATCTCCATGGAGTCACCAATGCCAGGTGGTGGGACCCTCCGCAGCCGAACCCTTGAAGCTATCCAAGGCGTCAATTGGGATCCCGCCTGGGGTGAAGAGCGCATGTTCAACATGATTACGAGCCGGCCCGACTGGTGCATCTCGCGGCAGCGGGTTTGGGGTGTTCCCATCGCAGTCTTTCTATGCGAGAGCTGTGGAAAGCCGGTGAAGGACCCCGCCATTCATCGTAAGGTGGTCGAACTGTTCGCCCGCGCTGGCTCCGATGCCTGGTATCGAAAGGACGCCGACGCCATTCTCCCTCCCGGAACCGTCTGTTCGAACTGCCGCGGGACAAAGTTCGAAAAGGAGACGGACATCTTCGATGTTTGGCTGGAATCGGGCGCGAGCTACTTGGCGTTGCGGGCAGCGGAACCTGAATACGGGTGGCCTTCGGACTTGTATCTCGAGGGAGGGGACCAGTACCGGGGATGGTTTCAGTCCTCTCTGCTGTGCGCCATGGGAACCAAGGACAGCCCTCCCTATCGCCGCGTGGTGACACCGGGATGGACCCTCGATGAGCAGGGCCTAGCCCTATCCAAATCGCGCGGAAACGACGTGGACCCAGTCGAGATTGCCGGCCGCCTCGGGGCAGAAATCGTACGCTGGTGGGCCGCCTCGGTGGACTTCCGCGAGGACGTGGTTGGATCCGAGCGCTTGATGCAGCGCAATGCAGAGAATTATCGCGCCATCCGTAACCATCTGTTTCGCTTTGTCTTGGGCAACCTCTACGATTTCAACCCGCAAACCGACGCCGTAGGGTTCAAACAGATGGAAGCGCTCGACCAGTACATGCTGCGGCAAACCTGGAGTCTGGCCAAGGAGATGAGGAGCTGGTATGAGGAATTCGCCTTCCACAAGATCTATCACCGCGTGAATCACTTCTGCGTGGTGGATCTGAGTGCGTTTTATTTCGATGTACTCAAGGACCGGCTCTACACCTTCGCACCCAATTCCCTCGGCCGCCGTTCTGCCCAAACTGCGATCTGGCGGATTCTCGAGGCCATGACCCGGCTGCTGGCCCCGATTCTGAGCTTCAGCGCGGACGAAGTCTGGCGCTATCTGCCGCCGCTGCGCGACCGACCCGCGAGCGTGCACCTCGATCGCTTTCCCGAGAGGGTCCATCTTCTGGGGGATTCCTCGGTGTCCGAGATCGATGCCGCACAGCAGGAGGCTTTCTCGACTCTGCTGGCGGTGCGGGAACAGGTGCTCAAAGCGCTCGAGGAGGCTCGCAATCGAAAAGAGATCGGCAAGGGGCTGGAAGCGCAAGTGACGCTGGTAGCGCCCGATCCGGTTTACTCCGTGCTCGCCGCCTACCAACCGCAACTTCGCTATTTGTTCATTGTCTCGGCCGTCGGGCTTGAGCGGGCGCCATCGGGGAACGGCGCCGCCGGCGTAAAAGTGCAAGTGAGCAGGGCGGCAGGGAGAAAGTGCGAGCGCTGCTGGAATTACTCGACTCATGTCGGCGAGGACCGGGCTTACCCCACGATTTGCGAGCGCTGCAGTCAAGCGCTGAAAGAGATCGCAGCCACGGCCACGGCGGCCGAATCTAAAGGAGCGTATGGGGAGGGACATGGCTAGCCTTCCCCCAGGCAGTTCCTACGATCTCGGCAGGGAGTTTCGAGTCTCTTGGATTTTCTCATGAACGAGCCGCACATCATGCGTCGGTTCCATTTTCTGATCGCCCTGCTGGTGGTGTTGCTGGACCGGACCACGAAATGGATCGTGGCCAAAGAGATTTCGCTTCACGAGGGTATTCCCGTGATCCCGGGATTCTTCCGCTTGACCCGCGTAGAGAACCGCGGCGCCGCCTTCGGCCTGTTCGCTGACTCTCCCGCGCAATGGAAAATCGCGATGCTGGTGCTGTTCTCGATCGTCGCCTTGGTGGTGGTCTCCACCCTCCTCTGGCGGAACAGCCACGTTATGACCACGACCGGAATCGGACTGGCGCTGATCCTGGGCGGTGCGGTGGGAAATCTGTGGGATCGCTTGCTCAATGGGCGGGTGGTCGACTTCCTACTTTTCTACATCGGGCGATATCAGTGGCCGGCGTTCAATGTGGCCGACAGCGCTATCGTGTGCGGAGCGGGTTTGCTGGTCATTGAGATCCTATTTGCCAAGGCTCCGGCACGCGAGAAGTCCGCCTAGGTTCGGAGAACTGCCGTTTCCCGGCTCCTTACACCTCTCCCCCGGGACTTCGAGTTCTCGGTTGGCACGAGAAACTACGCCGTCTTCTTCTGCGCTTGCGCCATCTGGGCGTAGAACTCCTTCGCCCCTTCTTCCATTTCTTCCTGGGTTAGGTCTTGCGTGTGTGTGCTCAGGGTCCAACTGTGGCCAAAGGGATCGACAAAGTTGCCCGCCCGGTCGCCCCAAAACATGTCCGCCACCGGCATC
>JASHSL010000055.1 GCA_030040855.1 Terriglobales bacterium | reverse complement strand
TGTACTCTGCGTTGGGTTACCTCCGCCAACTAAGAGACGATCTGGATGAAGCCTTCGACGCCTATGCCGATGCGAAAGATCTGAATCCGGAGTCTCCCGAGATTCATAGTGGGCTGTCTTACATTTTCTCTCGCTGGAACGACGGCGCCAACGCGGTGGCTGAAGCCCGCACCGCCTTGAGCATCGACCCGAACAATGCCGAAGCCTACCGCTATCTCGGATTGGCACTGTTTGTAGCGGATAAATACTCAGCTGCCCTGCACGCGCTCGACGAGTCCCTCGCGCGGGACCCCAAGCACGCCGAAACTTACTACGACCTGGGTCTGGTGCAGGTCGCCGAGAGCGATTTCCAGGCAGCCGAGGAATCCTACCGGCAAGCGGTTCGACTGAATCCCCAACTCGGAGCGTCCCAAACCAGCCTGGGAGACCTGCTGCGCGAACTCGGGCAGCAGCCCGGCGCATTCGCGGCGGACCAGAAATCGAAACCCGAGGCTCCGAATCCGAGCAACTGACCGATGAGCCACCACGGTCGATTTCTACGTCTCCCCGATCGGTTGGTGGACATGCGGCCCCTGAACTCTCGTGCTCTCGGCAGCTGGAAGAGGCATTCCTACAATGAGGTAGGGACCCAGGCGAGAGAAGCGTTAGCGAGGTAAATATGAGTTCGACACCATCCCTGCAAACTTCCATTGGCCGACCAGCCGTTCCGGGCACCCCCGACAATCGGCCCGTCCGGGCGAGCGTGGCGGTTCCACGGGTTGATTCTCCGATCAGTGGTAAGCCCGCCGGTTACGGTCTCCCCTGTGCGAAATGCCGCATCTACTATCCGGCCGACCTGAAATCTTGTCCGGTTTGCAAAAGTTCCGAGCGCGTTTCTCCGCCCCCTGCAACACCACGGATCTCGGTCTCGATAAGCCAAGAAGCCACACCCGATCTGTCGATAATCGAACAAGAACGCGAACGCTTCCTCAAAGAGTTCAAGGCCCAAATGGCCAGCTTCGAGCTCCCGGGTCAGGCCTCGTTTGCACGCTGCATCCGAGAAGAGAACCATCCCAACCGGTTTGCCTCGGCCGTGATCTGCCAGGATTGCTATGAGCATTTGCAGGAGCGCGTCGATGTCCTCGAAGCCGCCCTGCATATGGATTTGAAAGAGGCAGCGCAGATCGTGTATCAGGCGGTTTGGGCCGACCCCTCCGATCCGATCAAGACCTACCAGAATGCTGCGCATGCGCTGCTGAGCGAGCTGCGCAAACGATCTGGAGTCCCTCTGACCTTTACGCTGCTCGAGCCGCCCATGGCGGATTAGTTCGTCCTCTTCCATCTGCGACGATAGAATCAGCGAAGGTTCTAGGTTGCGCCGCTCGCGGCGGTCCGCGCGCTTAGGTTCCCCCCGATCTGGCAAAGCGCAGCCTGCCAAACACCCGGGGTACATGAAAATTGGGCTGTGGAGTCCGGGTGGGTTGCCAAGCGAGATAGGTCCGCGGCTCCTGCTGGCCTTCGATCCGGTAGAAATTCGCGCGCCAGATCGCAGAAGGATCAAAACGCGCGGTCAGCAATCGAAAGGGAATTCCGAGTTCCGCCGACCAGGTGAGGGACTTCTCATCGAGGAACACGGAACGCTCGAGACCGCTTTCAAGATCGGCTCGCCCTCCGGGAAAGATGTCGAGCGCGATCCACATGCCGTTGGGACTGACTTCAAATTCGCGGTAAAAGGCCTCGCGCGATGGCTCCGGCTGCAGGAAGGCCTCCGCCACGTCGCGGTCCCACAGATGATCGCGGCGGCCGCTCGGTTCGGAATCGGGAAAGACGTGCAGTTCGCGATAGCGGCATTCAAATCGCAAGTACAAGGTTCGCTGTGACCATAAAACCCGCACCCGCGTTACTCGGGTCGGATCGGGGTTCTTGCCTTGCCAATCCGAGGAGAAAGCAATGGGGTTCGCCTGCTTCCATTCGGCTGCGGGGTGAGCGGCCGCGAGGCTGATCTCGTGGCTGACGTAGCCGGCCACAAGTTCGGAAGCGGAAGACGGCGGATCGATCGCTGGGCTGTTCTCGATCATCATGAAGGAGCGGAACCCCAGAATGAGAGCCAAGCACGACGACAGCCGGGGGAATCGGGTCAAAAGGTTGCATCCAACCATGAGATTCGATCTTGCTGCCCGCAGCTGCGACCTGCCGAAGATTCCGTCATCCTACCACCGGCCGGCTTACGATGGGACGCCGAACAGATCGATGTCTGTCTTCGACCTGCCTTGGGCGCGCCGAATCATTTTACTTTGAGCGCAAGATCCGGATGGTCGGTCGGAGTGGCGAGCCCTAAGCTTGGTTCATGATGACCACCAATGCGATACTCAGTCCAGCACCCACGGGGATGACCGGCGATCGGGAAAGCGAGTGGTGGCGGGCGGTCCAGAGCCGCGACGCCGCACAGGATGGGCAATTCGTGTTTGCCGTGTCCTCAACGGGTGTGTATTGCCGCCCGTCGTGTCCCTCCCGTCGGCCTCGTCGGGAGAACGTTTGTTTCTTCCGGCGGATCGAAGAAGCAGAAAAGGCCGGCTATCGGGCCTGTCTTCGTTGCCATCCCAAGGCGGCGGGGGGCAGCGGCCAGCTGCAACTGGTAAAGGCCGTATGCCGGTATATCGAGCAGCACTTGGACGAACCCGTGACCCTGGGGCGGCTTGGCTCTGAATTCCGCCAAAGCCCTTTTCACCTGCAGCGTACGTTCAAGTCCGTCCTGGGCATCACCCCAAAGGCATATGCCGGCTCTTGTCGGGTAAGACAGTTCAAGAGCAACCTGCGCGCCGGTCATTCGGTGACGCGCGCGCTGTACGATGCCGGGTACAACTCCAGCAGTCGAGTGTATGAGCGGACTGCCAGCGAGTTAGGTATGACTCCCGATAGCTACCGCCGCGGCGCGATTGCCGCCCCCATCCGGTATACCTGCGGGGATTCGCCGCTGGGCCGGATGTTGATTGCCGCCACGGACAAAGGGATTTGCGCCATCCAATTTGCCAGCTCCGACGAGGAACTCGAACAGGGCCTGAGGCATGAATTTCCCTTCGCCCACCGCCGGCGGGACGATCAGGGCATGCAGAGCTGGAGGCACGCTCTGCTTGAGCGAATGCGTGGCCTGCGGCTCAATTTGGACCTTCCGCTCGACATCCAGGCAACGGCGTTTCAACGGCGCGTTTGGTCGTATTTGCAGTCGATTCCATTTGGAGAGACGCGCTCTTATCTGGCGGTGGCAAAGGCGATCGGACGGCCTTCGGCTTCCCGCGCCGTGGCCCGGGCTTGCGCTACGAACCCGGTCGCCGTGGCCATCCCCTGCCATCGCGTGGTAGAGAGCACGGGAGGGATCGGAGGCTATCGCTGGGGTGTGGCGCGCAAGAAGACCTTATTGGAGATTGAGCGCAAGCAGGCCGGTACCTAAACCACGGCGAGGGATGGGGAGCAGAACCGGAAGCAGACCGGGATACGGGACTTCACCGGGCAAGTTTTTTGTAAACCCCACGCGCTTGCTCGAGAAGCTCGAGAACGGAAGCCTTTTCTGCCTCGGTATTCCAGTCTTGGTTCGACTGTGAAGACTGAAGGAGACGATCGATCCAGGCAATGAAGTACGCAGCATCTTCGGCCGATTTCGGCGAGGAGGCGCCGGCGTTCACGTAAACCGGGCTGGTCGTCGCGTACGGATACAGATCGAGCACGGGATAGGCTGGCTTTTCCGCCCAGGCGCGCAGCAGGCACCAGCCGCTGCGCGAGATCGGGATCGTGCCCGCTTGATCGGAGCTTTGGCGATCGGCATTCAGTGGCAGATCACTCGCTACCACCCCATTGCAGACCAGTTGAAGATGATCCACCGGAACGATCGAGCGCAGCCAAGCCCGGAATGGCACCTGATGTTCGCCGGCCGACAATCGTAGTTCTTCCCCTTCTTCCTTTCCTCCGAGCACCAGGCCGAGCAAAGGCCCATTGGTGGCAAAGGTGTGTCCCTGCTTCAAAGCATCCAGCCAGGAATGGATGTCCAGACGACCTTGCGGCACCTTGGCGTAAACTCGGTTCAGACCAACCGGGCCTCGCAGCGAAGCGAAGTTGGCCATTGCATCGGTACCGGCGGCCGCGGGCAAATGAAATCCGAGATTCAGCAGCCTGTACCAGACTGCAGCCGTGGATTTGTGATCACTGAAGCCGACCACCTCGATGTAATCCACTTTGCCAAGCGCGACGTCCGCCGGCAACTCATCGGTGAGCGACGCGTCCCGGGACGGGTTCGGAACTGTATCGAAGGGGTGGGCGTAGCCGACGAGAGCGTGCTGCGCGTGCGCCATGTCGGCAACCTGGGCATTCGCGGGAAACAAGCTGGCAGCCGCCGTGCCCGGGTAGCCTGCATAACCCGGAATCAACAGATGCTCGCTGAGGTTCAGCAACCCCAGGTGGCCCCAATAGCTGGTGTGAAATTCCTGGCCGGTGAAAAGCAGGGTCGAGGCATTCGAGGCGGAATCGGCTTGGGTGGTGAAGTAAGCGATGTCCGGGATCCGCTGTTCCTTGTTGACGATGAGATTTTCCACGATCGAAAGATTCTCCGCGGCGGCTTGAAAGACCAGATGGGCAGGCGTGTTCCGGTAAGCGCCGCCGTAGTTCATGTGCACGTGAACATCTCCGCTGACCCAATGCCCATGGGCATCGTGGGGCAAGGCCAGCGGTTCGAGTCGAATGGTTACCTTGGCGGTCTCGCCCGTGGCAAGCTGCAGGCTGTGCTTGGCGGCGCGATATTCAAATCCCTTCATCGCTTCGACCTGGATGCGTCCCGGGGGCGCTTCCACCCGAGCGGTGCCCAGGGTATCGAAGTAATGGGCTTCAAACGGCTGCTCGGAGCCTACGAAGCTATCGTCCGCGTGCATCCAGGCATCTTCCGGCGCGTACGCGCGACCATCTTCCCCCACCACCGAGACCCGTGCCGCCGTGGGCCGCCCGCTCGGATCGAGCACGGTGATCGAAACTCGCACCATCGACTTCAAGTACTGCCTCTGCTTCGCGACTACCTGGGTTTGCTTGCCACCCGGAATCTCCTGGATCCAGAGCGAAGTATTTCCGGCTCGATTGGAGATGAACGCGATCTTTCCTCCATCGGGTGACCAGCGCGGATTGATGTTGTCGAAATCGCCGTAGGACAGTGGGAATGCATCCCCGCCCTCGGAGGGCATCATCCAGAGCTGATGCCACGCTCGCCCCAGGTAGGAGGCATACACGATCCGCTTGCCGTCGGGAGAAAAATCGGGGCGCGCCTTCCAAGTGGTT
>JASHSL010000595.1 GCA_030040855.1 Terriglobales bacterium | reverse complement strand
CCGAGATTGGTGGTTTCACCGGCATTGTCGCACCCGATCGAAAGACGGTCGACTTTCTGGTCGAAAGGCGGGGCATGGAGCGCAGGCGAGCCGAAGCCATGGTCGAAGGACTGTACAGCGACCCCGGTGCGACGTACGCACAGATAATCGAGCTCGACGCCAACGAAATCACCCCGATGGTCGCCACCCCCGGGGACCCGGGAAACGGCAAGTACATCCGCGATCTCCATACTCCGGTTCCGGTCGAGCTGGCGTATGGAGGGACTTGCACGGCGGGCAAGAACGAAGACATGGATATGTACGCGGCTGTGCTGGCGGATGCGCTCAAGCAGGGGAAGCGGGTGGCCGATTCGGTGAAGTTTTACATCCAGTTCGGATCGCAGGAGACTCGGGATTACTGCATCCGCAAGGGGTATTTGGCGATTTTCGAAAAAGCTGGAGCCCACGTCATCGAGCCCAGTTGCGGTGCCTGCATCAATGCCGGGCCGGGAGTCACCACCCGGCCGGAGCAGGTCGCGATCAGCGCGCAAAACCGGAATTTTCCCGGCCGTAGCGGTCCGGGACAGATGTATTTGGCCAGTCCGCTTACGGTTGCGGCCAGTGCCGTCGCGGGATACATCGTGGAATATGAGCCCAGCGAACGACGGGAAACCGTGGGCGCGCGATAGCTCTGGCGCACTCCGTCGCTCGACTGCTCTCGCGCAATTTAGGGGTGGAAGCGGGGGCTCCCGGGGAGCACCGCCCCAGGGATTGAACTCGCATACTAGTAGAAGGAAGGGCACAAGTCTATGCGGCTCTAATGAATTCTTGCTAAAATGTGCGCTTCTGGTAGCTCGCACAACTAGGAGAGATGTAGAAACATGACCTACGTAATTGCAGAACCGTGCATCGGGACCAAAGACACCGCCTGTGTGGATGCTTGCCCGGTGGATTGCATTCATCCCAAGAAGGATGAACCCGCCTTCGCCGAAGAAGAAATGTTGTATATCGATCCTGTCGAGTGCATCGACTGCGGCGCCTGCGTTCCGGTCTGTCCGGTTTCCGCTATCTTTGCTTTGGATGATCTGCCGGAAAAGTGGAAGCAGTTTACCGAGCGCAACGCCAAGTATTACGGGCGCTAGAGCCGAGTTGCTCAAGGTCGAAGGCGCGGGTCCGATCCCGCGCCTTAACTGTCCCGCGGGCCCAAGAATCTTTCCCCTAACCTAACCAACCTAGTGCGCGAGAAGTCGAAGTCCAAAGCGAAGTTGAGCGTGGGTCGCGCTTCCAGGAACTCCGCGCTGAGGAGGATCCTGCCCGAGAGCGGCGATGTCCGCGGTGACAAGGGCGCAGGAACTTTAGGCGCCGTTTTTTGGGGGCAAGGCGGATTTAGGGGAAAACCACCCATGCCCGAACCCGAGGGCTCCGTCGTCGAAAACCAATGCAAAACAAAATTGACAGAGATTTGACAATTCCTTGACAGTTCCTTCGCGCTGCTTGCTAGATTTACATCGGCTGGCAAACGGCCTGGACCCTATCCTGAATTCCCCCCTAATCTCATGATCGCAGCCGATGCCGGGTCCGACATGTCAGGGCCCTGCATTCCTTGGAGGAATTTCCATGAAAGTCTCTCTCTGGCTCAAGGACGCGTTGTGCGTGGCCTGGTTGTTGGTTTGTTGCGAACTGGCCGCTCCGGCGCAGGGAAATGCGTTCAATAGCAATGGCAACATTCTGATTGCCGATCAGTTCAACAATCGCGTCATCGAAGTCAACCCCGAAACTCACAAAATTGTTTGGCGATTTGGAACAGGTTCGAACCAACCCGGACCTCACACCATCATCGGTACCAATGATGCGCAGCGGATCGGGGATTTCACCCTGATGGCGGGCACCGGGATACCGCCTGGCGGCACTCCTGACTGCCCAAACGGCTGCGCGGACAACCGCGTCATTCTGGTCGATCCGGCCGGAACTATCGTTTGGCAGTACGGCAAGGCCGGAGTCACAGGTTCCGGTCCGAACGAGTTAAATACCCCGGTGCAAAACACCTTCTTGACCAACTTTGACGTGTTAATCACCGATCAGGGCAACCAACGCGTGATCGAGGTCGATCCCTTCACCAACAAGATCGTATGGCAGTACGGAACGACCGGAGTGTCGGGCTGTGGCGACAATCAACTCAACAGCCCCAACAGCGCCGAGCTGTTAGCCAATGGCCACATTCTGATCGCTGACGAAAACAACAACCGGGTGATCGAAGTGACCCGCGATAAGAAGATTGTTTGGAACTATGGTTCTTGTACCAGCTCGGAACTCAGCGGCGCAGCCTTCGCCAGCCGCCTGCCAAACGGCCACACCCTGATTACGGATTCCAACAACCACCGCATCCTAGGAGTTACCCCCGACAAATTCATTGCCTTC
The DNA here is from genome assembly GCA_030040855.1 of Terriglobales bacterium. Lineage (GTDB taxonomy): Bacteria > Acidobacteriota > Terriglobia > Terriglobales > Acidobacteriaceae > JAFAGX01. Next base: position 2,002 of record JASHSL010000595.1, on the reverse strand, counting down.
GACTATGACACCGCCAGCCAGCCGGGGAGCTGTAACGCCGCGAACACATGTCCACTGCCCAGCCGGGCCGTCCGGCTGGCAAATGGGAACACGCTGATCAGCAATCAGTTCGACATGCAGGTCATTGAAGTCGATCCGCACAAGAAAATTGTGTTCGCGCAAGGACGCCTCGGGGTTGCCGGCCGCGGCTTCGACGAGCTGAACGCTCCTTACGACGCCAAAGTTATCGGCGACTATACCGGGCTAACACCACCTTAACCGGGCCGCGAATCATTCCGTACATGCGACGGATGTTGAAGCGAACCAGTAACAAGACAGGGCAGAGCGGAATTCCACCACTCTGCCCCTTGCGCAGCGGGTCCGGCGCGGCCGACTGGCGTGGCGAGCGAGCTTTTTACTCCTTCCACCAACCTCCTCCTGTCCCACTGGTGCGGAAGGGGGTTACTAAGGTCAAAAAATTCTCAAGTTTTCTGCAAGTTTTGCTTGACCTTTCCTTCAATGTGACGTAGGGTATAATGTCCTGAAAGGTTCCGTATCCTGTCGGACGAGCTTCCCGTTGGCAGACGCAGCCTATCCGAGAAACTTTCGGTTGTCCGGGAGCATCTAATTCAGTAACCGGAGCTTTCCCGTACAACCCATCTGGAATGAGTTACTTACACTCTCTGGTTGTGGGCCGTTAGGCCCTTAGGGTGGGTGTTTGGTTGGTCGGCTCGGTCAGGAGATATAACAGAACAATGCGTTCGGATCGAGTTTTTGACGCTTTACACACCTTGCGGAATCGATATATGTTGTGCCAGCTCGCCTCGAAGGCTACCCGTAAGTTTCACAAGCCAAACACCCGAATTCAAGAAACCATGAACGAGGTTTTAGACCGGATCGCGAGCTCGGAACGGCAGACGGTTCTGTCAGAGCCGGAACACTTCGCTGAAGCGCAACGGCGGGCTGCCTAAGCTCCGCCGTCTGCTTGGCGAAAAGTCTTCCCCCTGAACGACCTTCCTGGAATCTCCCTTCGCAGGTGAATTCGATCATGACCATCGCAGAACTGAAAGAAAAAAACATTACGGAGCTGACCAAGATCGCCCGATCTTTGGACCTCCCCGGCGCAAGCGGATTGCGCAAGCAAGATCTGATCTTCAAAATCCTCCAGGCGCAGAGCGAAAAAGAGGGCCACATCTTCGCCGAAGGTGTGCTCGAAATCTTGCCCGACGGTTACGGCTTCCTGCGCTCGCCCGACTACAACTACTTGCCGGGGCCAGACGACATCTATGTGTCGCCTTCGCAGATTCGCAAGTTCGACCTCAAGACGGGCGACACGATTAGCGGCCAAGTGCGGCCTCCTCATGAGGGTGAGAAGTACTTCGCCTTGGTGAAGATCGAAGCCGTCAACTTTGAGTCGCCCGATGAGGCCCGCAATAAGATTCTCTTTGATAACCTGACGCCGCTGTACCCCCAGGAGCGGGTCAAACTGGAGACCGTGCGCGAAAACATCAGCGCCCGTGTCATGGATCTGCTGACGCCGCTCGGCAAAGGGCAGCGCGGTCTGATCGTTTCCCCACCCCGCGCCGGTAAGACCATGCTGCTGCAGAATGTCGCCAACTCCATCACCACCAACCATCCCGAAGTTGTCTTGATGGTTCTGCTGATCGATGAACGGCCGGAAGAGGTCACCGACATGCAGCGCTCGGTCAAGGGCGAGGTGATCTCCTCGACGTTTGATGAGCCGGCGGCGCGGCATGTGCAAGTGGCGGAGATGGTCATCGAGAAAGCCAAGCGTTTGGTCGAACACAAACGCGATGTCGTGATTCTGCTCGATTCCATTACTCGTCTGGCCCGGGCCTATAACACGATAGTTCCGCCGAGCGGCAAGGTTCTTTCTGGCGGCGTGGATTCGAATGCTCTGCAGCGTCCGAAGCGCTTCTTTGGATCGGCTCGCAACATCGAAGAGGGCGGATCCCTGACCATTATCGCCACCGCGCTGATCGATACGGGCTCCCGCATGGAT
>JASHSL010000594.1 GCA_030040855.1 Terriglobales bacterium | reverse complement strand
CAGCTACTTTCCTCTTCGGCAACTCCGCGATTTATGAACGCATTAACAGCATCGCCGTGATTGGCGCAACGAGTTTCGTCCTCATTCGATTCATGACCGACAGTTCTGCCGAGCGCAGCAGTTCCGCTGGGGCTTGCTGATCTTCGTTGCTTTCGTAGTCTGGGAAAACATCGCTGGGCTGTTGGCCCGTTCCTCGCCCAAAGTGGAGCCCTTTGGGTTTGCCGTGTTCCTCAGTACTCTGGGCTACGTGGCTGCGCGGCGGACTTTGCAGCGGGATCAACAGCTAAACGAAATCCAGAAGGAACTAGACGTTGCTCGCCGCATTCAGCTTTCCATCTTGCCCACCGGGTTTCCCAATTCGGCACACTTCCGAGTAGCAGCCCGCTATGTGCCGATGACTGCCGTAGCCGGGGACTTCTACGACTACGTCGTGGCGGATGACCACCAAGCCCGATTGTTGATCGCGGACGTGTCCGGCCATGGCGTTCCCGCCGCGCTGATAGCCTCGATTGTCAAGCTGGCGGCGGCTTCACAGCGGGCGTTGGCGGACGAGCCTTCGCGCCTCTTGTCGGGCATGAACTCGGCGCTGTTTGGAAACACCCAGAATCAGTTTGTAACGGCGGCCTATGTCCACCTAAACGCGGAATCGCGGGAACTGCGCTATTCGGCGGCAGGGCACCCGCCCATGCTGCTGTTGCGGAACGGTGGGTGACAGAAATCGAACAGAACGGCTTGATGCTCGCCGCGTTCGATTTTGCCTCATACTCGAATGCCACTCACCATCTCGAACCGGGGGATCGGCTCTTGCTCTATACAGACGGAATCGTGGACGCTTCCAATCCCTCGGGAGATTTCTTCGGGCAGGACGGGCTGCGTGAGTCGTTGAGGGAGACCGCTGGGCTGTCGGCGTCGGCAGCGGCGGACTCGATCATTGCCTCAGTCCGCAGGTGGTCGGCTAAGCAGGACGACGATTTGACCGTGCTCGTTTGCGATTATGTCCATGCTTGAACGCCGACAAGCCGATTCGCTGCCGTCTGCTCGCGACCCCTCAGACTGGCGAGCAGCCCCGAATACCTCCGCTGCGGGCGGTCATTGCGGACGGCGATGCCCAGAGCTTTCTTTTGCCCGATCAGCACGAGCAGCCGCTTGCCCCGCGTTATCCCCGTGTAGATGAGGTTCCGTTGTAAGAGCATGTAATGCTGCGTGGCGAGCGGGATTACCACTGCCGGGAACTCCGAACCTTGCGACTTGTGGATCGTGACCGCGTATGCCAGAGAGACTTCGTCCAGTTCGCCGAAGTCATATCTCACGATCCGGTCGTCGAAGCGGATCGCAACCTGCTGTTCTACCAGATCGACCCGCTCGACGATCCCCACGTCCCCGTTGAACAGGTCCTTGTCGTAGTCGTTTTCCGTCTGGATCACCTTGTCTCGCATCTGGAAGCGCCAGCCGAACCGTTCGACGCTGGGCTCGCCGGGACGAACGGGGTTTAAGACCCGCTGTAGGGCGGTGTTAAGTTCCCTCACACCCAGCGATCCCCGGTTCATTGGGCAAAGAACCTGAACGTCGCGGATCGGGTTGAGACGAAACCGCTCCGGAATTCGCTCCTGCACCAGCTTAACCAGTGTGGCGACGATATTTTGCGGCTCATCTCGCTCGACGAAATGAAAATCGGAACTAGGGTCTGCTCCGCGCATGTCCGGCATCTGTCCCCGGCGAATCCGGTGGGCGTTGGTGATGATCTGGCTGTCCACCGCCTGCCTGAACACTTCCGTGAGGCGCACGGTCGGCACTACGCCGCTCTCGATCAAGTCGTGAAGAACCGTCCCCGGTCCCACGGACGGAAGCTGATCCACGTCGCCGACCAAAATGAGTCCGGCACTGTTTGGAACCGCCCGCACAAGGGAGTGCATCAGCGGCACGTCCACCATTGAGGTCTCATCGACGACTAGAAGCCCACAGGCAAGCGGGTTGGACTCGTTCCGCGTAAACCGACCATTGCCGGGATCGATTTCCAGCAGGCGATGGATGGTCTTCGCTTCTAAGCCCGTGGTCTCGGCGAGCCGCTTCGCCGCCCGCCCGGTTGGGGCGCATAGTAGGCATTTCACGCCCTTGGCACGGAGGATCATTAGGATCGAGTTCACGAACGTCGTCTTGCCCACGCCCGGTCCTCCCGTGACGACCACGACTCGATTCGCTAGTACGGTCTTCATCGCCTCGCGCTGTCTGGGGGCGAGCATCTTCCCAGTTTGGCGCTCGCACCACACGACCGCCTTATCGAAGTCGATTGGTGGATACAGGGTCGGCATTCCAGCCAGCAGCTTGACCTTTGCTGCGATGCCCTCTTCCGCCTTCCTCAAGTGGGGCAGAAAGATCAGGGGCTCACCGTCGATTTCTTCCAAAAGTAAAGAACCACTCGTCAGCATCTGCGACAGAGCTTGTTCGACTATCGCTTCTGCCAGTTCCAACAGCTTCGACGCTGCAACCTTTAGCTTCTCCAGCGGCAGAGCGCAGTGACCGTCCGAGGTCGCCTCCAGCAGCACATGGTCGATGCCTGCCCTCGCCCGGTTGAGCGAGTCTTTTGGAATCCCGACCTTCTGGGCAATCTGGTCGGCGGTCGCGAAGCCGATCCCATAGATGTCCTTCGCCAGCATGTATGGGTTCTCCCGGACCTTTTCAATCGCCTGCTCGCCATAAGTCTTGAAGATTCTCACTGCACGGCTGGTGCTCACGCCGTGGCTGTGCAGGAACAGCATGATCTCGCGGACATGCTTCGCTTCCAGCCATGCGCGGGCGATCCGCTCCCGGCGCTTGGAACCGATACCGTCCACGGATTGCAGTTCGGCAGGGCGTTTCTCGATGATGGCGAGAACCTCGGCTCCGAACCGCCCGACCAGCTTCTTCGCCAGAACTGGGCCGATCCCTTTCACCAATCCGCTGCTCAGGTATCGCTCGATCCCCGCGACCGTGGTCGGCGGCACGGTCTTCAGGGTGCTTGCCTTGAATTGCAACCCGTGTTCCTTGTCCCTGACCCACCAGCCCTCGGCGACCAGCCATTCCCCGGCAGTCACGGAGAGCAGCGACCCGATGACCGTCGTTTCGTCTCGGTGCCCCGGCGTTCTCACGCGCAGGACACAGAAGCCGTTCTCCTCGTTGTGGAAGGTGACGCGCTCGATCAGCCCGGAGATTTCTTCGGTGGCGGGGCGGCATTCGGGGTTGGCGGCATTCATGGGTGGGGTTCATTCTAACCATGGACGGTCTGCTTTGCGTGACCCCATGGGAACCCCTTTCTGCGGCGATTTGGCTGTGGGGAGGGTCTCAGGTCGGCTGGGCGTTTCAGAGGTGTGGGCAGCCTTTGTGACCACCTCCACGGCGGGTGCCACGAGCGGGAACCAACCGTGTTGGGGGCTGAACATCAGGTCGAAACTTCTAATTCCATGTCTTGACGCTCGATCACTTGCAGCTGAGTAGTGATTTGTGTCCGACCGTCGAGCATCCTCCCATTCTTCGATTTACGCACCTCGCCCCATTGCTTGAATGAGGACAGTGAGGATTGGCTAAGGTTTGCGCTCCGCACCGACTAACGTGACTGCGATCACGCACTTCTCTGAGGAACGGTTGTGCCAAGCGTGGCGAGTTCCATTCTGGATCACGCAATCACCAGCTTTGAGAAGAACCTCAACTCCATCATCCAATTCGAGGTGCACTTCCCCAGCGACGATGACGTCGAAGTCCACCGTGTCGGTAGTGTGCATGCCCGGATGATCCAGTTCCAAAACATCAATCATCCCCGGCAACTTCTCTTGAATTTCTTCGAGAGCGGAAGCTGTGCCTATCTGATCGACGCTCGTCCTCGCATCCGGCGGTATGGTGAAAAAGCCGAAGCGGAAACCATTTGTTGGAGGGAAATAGCGAGGATGCGGCGGTGCAGTTCCGTCGCACGGAAGTTCTGGGATGGAATCGCTTCCCCATAAGCGATGAAACTCGTACCCCGGAAGTAGGGCGAGACTTATAGGCTGAACGGGCGTGTTGCGGATAATGACCGACTTGCCGGATTTGGTCTGTCCGGTCACCACGCAGTGAATGTCCATAAAACCTCCTAAAGCCACGACGCATCAGACGCATTATAAGTAACTGCTGGAGGAGGGTCGGAAGCGGGTGTTGCTGATCGCCGCCAGCATCCTCGCGGCACGTAAGCTTGCGCAATACGACGGTGGAGCGCGAGTGCGTGCTTGGCGCTATTGGAGTCGGCTGGGGTCATCGAAGGATAGTAACCAGTCATCTGCTATTTCAGTTTCGCGTATTCGGCTTTGGCTTGTTTCAGAATGGGGATATCGGGGTCGGCGTCTTTCCAGAGGGTGAGGAAGTCTTTGTAAGCTGCCAATGCTCGCAGCCGTGCGGCATCGGCATTTGCACCTTGTGAAGTTCTCGCTTGCATAGCGTTCGCCCGAGCCACGCCCAGACGCGCCAAGGCTCCCGTCCAGCAGTTCTCCACGATTCCACTGTGATCAAGAATTTTCTGAAACTCGGCGGCGGCTGAGCTGGCTTGTGCACCAGCCAAGAAGGCCTCTCCCCGTATGTAGACATGATAGAGGCAGGACGCCTGGGTGATGAAACCAATGCCTCCGAGTTCGATTCGTGAGGCAGCTTGCAGGGCGTTCAGGGCCTGCGCTGGATTTGTTCTGTCGAGTGCCAATTGTGCCTGAATCGCCGGAAGCCAGAGAGACTGCATTTGCGTATCAAGGGGGTAACGCTTGTTTAGGTCTCGCGCCAGACCTTCCGCTCTCTCGATGTCACCCGCTATCGCAAACGCAAGCGCCGCCTCTACGCCAACGCCCTGACTCGTGGAAGCAAGCTTCAACCCCTCGGTCGCCGCCTTCCGCGCCTCTGTCGGGTTGCCGAAGGCGGCTTCTCGCAGAGCAGCGTTCTCCCACCATATTGCTCCGTTTTCCTTGCTGTCATTGCGAATTGCAGAATCTACCGACTGCTTCGTCAACTCCTGTGCCCTGCCCAGATGACCTGCGTATGCCTCGGTGTCAGATGCGAGAGAAAGGCCGAAGTACTCATCCGGCTTGCCCACATACCATTGCTGCTGTTCCGCCATCGCAGTGGAGTCAGAGCTTAGAAAGGCAAGCGTGTAGAGAGTGTTGTGCATTGCATAAACATCCAGTTTTCGCGCTTGGGCCTCGTGGATGATCTGTCTGGCTTCATCGAAGTGCTGCAGCTCTTCGTCGTACGCTGCCAGTTGGGCGTATGGGGCGACACTGTCCGACAATAGGCGTAGATCTTCGCGAACTATCTCCGCAGCCCTTTCGTGCTGTCCCAATTCATCATAGACGATGCTTAGATTGCCGTACGTCGCAGCCAGTCGCGGATAATCCGCAATTTCCTCCTCAAACACATGGGCCGCCTTATTCAGTTCTCCCGTCACATACTCATAATAGTGGGCGGCGATGGTTAGCTTTTCCCGCTCGCTCGCATTCTCGCTCAACTGGAACGCTTTGGTGTAGTATTGGCTGGCCCTTTCCAACTCACCCAGACTGGAGTGGACGGCACCCATTTCCAGATACACTATGGCAAAGTGAGGATCGAGCTGCACAGCTCGTTCAAGGTACGGCAGGGCTTCAGAAGGGCCTTTCTCGCGGAAGACCTTCCTGCCAAGACTCCACTCCTTCAGGGCTTCAAGAGAAGAGGTTGTGTCGTCTGCGAGCGGGACATCGAACTTCTGCACCGTAACCAGCGACTCGCCGAGTTTGCCACGCAGCTTGGCTGCCGCCTCGCCGAGCGCGTCCAAAACCTTCTCCTTGGATGGAGCTGCCACTTGCTCTTGCGCAAGCGTGTCCCCGCTTTGGCAGTTGACTGCCTTTAACGCCAGCACATATTCGCTGCCCAGACTGGCGATGGCTCCAGCGATGTAAGCCTTGCTGTCCGCTCGCTGGCATAGCTCGCGGGCTACATCGGGCGTGAGTTTCGTGTCCGCAGGGCGGGTCATCAGTTTCAAAGTCTTCGCGACCTTGCCATCGGACAGCACATTCAGAAAGGGTGATTGCTGCAAAGCAACGCTGAGTGCCGTCTTGAGCGCATCGTCGAAAACCGGGTCACCCGTGCTGTTGCTGAAGTCGGCAAGAACCACCGTGTCTTTGTCGGTGAGGGGCTTGGGGCGATGGGCACGGTAGTAGAGCGTGCCAGCAAACAATGCGACCACCACGATGACCGAGGGAACCACGATCTTCCAGAGGTTCCTCTTTTTGGCTACAGGAACTTCAGCCACCTTCACCGCGCTGGATGAGGGCTGTGCAGCCACGTGAGTGGAAACCGATGCTGGACTCGGTTGCGCTATGGCAGCTTGTGTCCCGCTTTCTTTTATGGCGGCGACACTTCCCGAACTCGCCGCTCGCACACGCCCCGTCTCTGTGTCTCGCTTGAGCCGTTGCAAGTCCGTTCGCATGTCGGCTGCGTTCTGGTAGCGGAGGTTGCGATCCTTCTCCAGCGCCTTAGAGATGATGCGCTCCAACTCGGCTGGAATGCTGCGATTGAAGCGAATCGCCGGAGGCGGATCGGAATCAAGGATGGCTTTGAAGATCAACGCGGAGGTTTCGCCGTGGAACGGCAACGACCCCGTCGCCATCTCGTAGAGCACGGCACCGAAGGAAAACAAGTCGGTTCGTGCGTCCAGTTCTTTTCCCTTCGCTTGCTCCGGCGACATATAAGCCACGGTTCCGAGCGTCGAGCCGGGACTGGTCAGATGCTGTTCGTCAATGGAACCTGTCTGCGTACCTGCCGCTGCGATGTTGCTCGCGGAACTGGCTGTGACCACGACCTTCGCCAGTCCGAAATCCAGAATCTTGGCGTGTCCTCGTTTGGTGACGAAGATGTTCGCGGGCTTGATGTCGCGGTGGATAATGCCTTCGGCGTGGGCGGCGTCCAAAGCGTCCGCGATCTCGATTGCGATGGAAAGCATCGGGTCGGTTTCCATTGGACGCCCGGCGATCTTATGTTTCAGCGTCATGCCGTCCAGAAACTCCATGACGATGAATGGACGCCCATCGTGCTTGCCGATTTCGTGAATCGTACAGATATTCGGGTGGTTCAGTGCCGACGCAGCCTTGGCTTCTCGCTGGAAGCGGCTCAGAGCCTGCGGGTCTTGCGCTACATCGTCGGGCAGGAATTTGAGGGCGACAAAGCGACCGAGGTCGGTGTCCTCCGCCTTGTACACCACACCCATCCCGCCACCACCCAGCTTCTCGACGATGCGGTAGTGAGAGATAGTCTGCCCCGCGAACTGGGAGGATGTGCCCATGGGCGGAAATGTTATGACGCAATCGTGGGCGGGTCAACGAGCAGGGAGAGAAAGCTGCCAAGAAGTGTCGCTCGTATTGTTTTCTTGGGCTTAGGAACCGGTGGTCAAAAAGGGTTTCGCCGCGCAGGGCGGCAAGTACATGATTCCGTTAGTCCAACATTTGCGATTTTCGCTGGTTCACTAGGTATACCTTCTGAGTCAAGGCTGAATGCTGGGTGGGGACGAAGAGAAAGATCACTCGCGGGCGATGGTGTTATCGTCCTTTGCATCGTTACAACTTAGGCGCAGGAACCGATCCCAGCACACGTTCAAGGCTTAACCCCAATGCTAGAAGTGAACGGTCACCGCCCGCCGGACCGTCGAACTCTAAAGCAACTGGTAGTCCTCCGTGCACCATTCCCGCCGCAAGAACCAAGCCGGGCAGCCCCGCTGTACTTCCCGGCTCAATGTTCCGTGCCACCGCCGTTTCAAACGCTACTTTCTTTCCGCCGATTGACACTTCAACATCCTCACCGATGAGCGGGGGCGGGATCATTGTCGCGGGAAACACAATCGCAGCCACACCCGTTCGGGCAAAATACTCGCGATAGACCCTTTTCAGCTTGGGCAAGTGGTGATCGCGCACAACCTGATACTCGGCTTCCCCAACGAATGACTTGCCTCCGGGCAAAAGATCGCGAAAATCTCGCCGAATGTCCGCGCTCGCCTTAGAGATCAACTGATCGAACGTAATCCCCGCTCCGTACTCCTCCAGATATTTTGCCAATGCAAAACGTACATCATGATTCTCAACCAGGATCGTAGTCAGTTCGACGAGTCGCGCCAGTTCAGGCACGTCAGCTCCGACAATTTCCGCCCCCGCAGCTTCCAGCTTCTTTAAAGCCTCATTCGTAACGCGCTCCACTTCACTATCGAGACCACTAAACCAATAGTTTCGTCCCACCCCCAGTTTCGTTCCCTTGAGTTCTGTCGCAGATAGCGGACTCCAATCCCCAGTCACCACCGAATCAAATAACGCCAAATCGCCCACGGTGCGTGCGTGAGGCCCCACTTGATCGAACAGCGGCGAGATCGGCACTACTCCAGTCGATATATATCGTCCCGTGGTCGGTCGGAATCCCGCGATGCCGCACATTGCCGCTGGCACCCGTATTGAGCCAGCCCTCCGTGTCCTCCGCTACGCCGAGCGGTGCCATTCGCGTAGCCACCGCCACGGCTGTCCCTCCGCTGCTTCCGCCCGGAATACGCTGCACATCGTAGGGATTGTGTACCGCACCGAACGCCAGATTGTTGCTCGTCCATCCGAACGACAATTCGTGCAGGTTCGTCTTCCCCAGAACAATGGCTCCGGCAGCAAGAAGCGCACGCACAATCGGAGCATCTTCCTTGGGACGAAAATTCCGTAGCGCGGGGGTTCCTCCAGTTGTCGGCATGTCCTTCGTGTTTACACTGTCCTTCACCGGAATCGGCAGTCCGTGCAGCATACCCAGCTTTGCTCCTGAAGCACGGAGACGATCAGCGGCTCTCGCCGCCTCCAGCACTCGCTCCTGCGGTAGCGTGATAAAGGCGTTTAGTGCCTTGCCTTGTCCACACCGTTCGAGAATTGCCAGCGCATATCGTTCCGCCGTGACCTCACCGTTCCTAAGTTTGGCAACTACGTCAACCGCTGAGAGTTCAACCAACTCGTTAGTCGAGGCTTCCTTGCGCTCCGTCATTGATTTCTCACCCCTGTAACCAGCGGTGGCTGCCAAAGCCGACGCCGAAGCAAGTGCAATGAACTCTCGACGCGATAGTCCACGGATTTCTGTCACACAGGATTCTTCCAATTGTTTTGTAGAGCTTTGGTGCGAGGCTTGCATGCAGACCGTCTGTCCACTACTGGCTTGACATGTTAGGTGGGGTCTAGCAAGAGGTCAATCTTAAGTGAAGAAGTATTGCTCCGAATACGACGCGCCTGTTTCCGGGACGAGTCCCCATGCTTGGCGGGAAAGTGCCGGGGCAGCGGTCGCCATTACCGCACACCACTATGAATACATCAACAGAGCGCCACAGCCATTTCGCTGAAAACGGCTATACTGGCTCCAGTGTCTCTCCCTCGTTTTCAGCCATTGCCGCTCAGCCGTGCCCGTGCGCCATTCTCACACCCAGAATGGCTCTTCGAGATCAAGTGGGATGGTTTCCGGGCGCTGCTTTATTCCGACACAGAGGGCGTGCGTGCTCGTCTCCCGTAATGGAAAAACCTTCAAGAGCTTCCCCGGACTATGTGACGGGTTGGCTCGCGACCTGAAGGGTCGTCGTTGCGTGCTCGATGGCGAGATCGTTTGTCTCGACCCGCAAGGCAAACCGCAGTTTCGTGACCTGCTGTTCCGACGCGCCGAGCCAACTGTTTTATGCCTTCGATTTGCTCTGGGACGAGCACGCTAAATCGGATGACGAAGAGAAGAGTCGCAGATTCCGAAACGGCGAGGACCTTCGGTATCTGCCGTTGATGGACCGGCAGCTCCGGCTTCATGCCGTGGTGCCCAAGCGTGGCAAACGTCTCTTGTACAGCGACCACGTTGAGCATGATGGCGAGGGGTTGTTCCGGCTTGCCTGCCAGCACGACCTTGAAGGAATCGTTGCGAAGCGCAAGTCCGATCCATACCTACTGGACCACGCACAGTGGCTCAAAATTCGGAACCAGAACTATTCACAATGGATCGGGCGCGAGGAACTTTTCGAGCGCGGGAGCGATCCTGACCATCATCTGTGGGGCAGTTGTGCTCTGGCGTGTGAAAGTGTGAGGTGCTTGACTTGTAGACCTAGGCTGCCGTAGCACTCGTCTTCCTAACCGTCATCGGCTCAGGGCGACATTTCTTCACAGCCAATATGGTCAAGACAACAAAAACCACCAAGACGGCGATTTGCGCAACCGCAAACGGTGGCTCTTTTTGCGTCGGCGCGATAGCTTTCAGCGTCGGTACCTTCTCAAACGACTGCACGACTAGAACGAAAACATTGAAGTACAACGCCGCGCATGCCGTAATCACGTAGGTTTTCCGCCACGCTAAGTGCAGAGGGTAGCGTGTCACAATCGCAAGCGCCAGCACCACCAGCGAGATCACTCCGAGCTTGATCGCTGGCGTTACTCCCCCCATAAACGGAAACAGAAAACCCGTTAAGCTGGTCAATGCTGTTGTAGCTAAAAAGAGCGCCGTCCATCCGTTGAGCGTCTTGTTGCTGAGAAAGCCATACATCACAACAAGCCCTGAAGCAATTCCGGCGAGACTGATGAAGACGTGAATCAGGGTGAAAGCCTGCAAGCTGATGCCCAGAACCATAGCGGTCGCTCCTTTCGGCTCAGAGAATTTCGGTGTCGTCACCTGATGCTACGCTGGCGCAATGCAAATTGCCAATGTGCCTAGCTTCCTACGACGGGCACTTATAAGAGAAATGCTCGCGCATAGCCGTGGTTTCGGCTGTGGTAGCGGTGTTGCGTTTGTTGCCGATCCGAGTCTCCGTTATTCCACCGAGGATAGCAGATGAATCGGCGCCTTGCTTTTGGGCTCAGTATTCTGATGAGTTTGCTGAGTTCCATCGTGTTGTCGATCTTATTTGTTTGGCCATGGCTTCGCACCCTAAACTGCGCACACGCTTTCATCTGGGTGGTAGCCCCGCACATGTTTCTGCGTTTTATTGGGCTGAGCTTTCTAGTACCGGGTGTTGTTTCCGCTTCGCTCCCTAGAGCATGGGCTGTTCCCGCCGCATACGGCGACTTTGTCGCGGGGGCCCTCGCCATCATCACCACAATTGCGCTCGCTCACTCAGCTACGTGGGCGACTGTCGCGGTATGGATATTCAACGTTTGGGGTGCGGCAGACCTGCTGTTCGCGTTTTATAAAGGCGCACGCATTGATCTGGAACCCGGTTCTCTGGGTGCAGGCTTCTACATCGTAACAGCAATTGTGCCGCCACTCCTGCTATCCCACGCGCTCACCTTTTTGTTGTTGCTTCGCGGTTGCTGATGGAGTAGCGAGAGATGAGAGCAGCAGGACGGTTCCCCCCGTCCGGGAGGTTGCTCGATTCGGCTGGCATTCTTTCCCATTAACAAGACTCTTCAAGTTTTCTGCTACCCTACATACCACTGGAAAAGGAGAACCCATGCCAAAACGTTTGCTCCCAATTCTGCTGTGTCTTCTGGCTCTGCCCACCTTTCCTCAGGAAAAGCAGTCCTCAGAGAATCCGTTCAGCACAATCAACAAGCGTGGCTATGAAAGAACAAAGGGAATCCTGCTGCGTTCCGCCGAAAAAATGCCCGAAGAAAACTACAACTTCAAGCCAGTCGATACCGTCCGCACCTACGGCCAGATCATCGGCCATCTCGCCGACGCGCAATATCTGTTCTGCTCCACCGCCTCCGACGAGAAAAATCCTGACCTGAAAATCGAGAAGACCAAGACCTCCAAAGCCGATCTCGTAACCGCACTCAAAGACGGCTTTGCTTATTGCGACAAAGTATATGACTCCATGACCGACGCTGCGTCCACTCAGACGGTGAAGTTGTTCGGAAATGACGTGCCGAAGTTCGCCGTGCTGAGCATCAACATCGGCCACAACATGGAGCACTACGGAAACCTGGTCACCTACATGCGGATTAAGGGCATCGTTCCTCCCACGAGCGAGCAGCAGGGAACCATGCCCCCACAGAAGCAGGACAAGTCCGATTCACAACCTAAGAGATAAAGCGCGTGTGCGGTCGGGCATTCCTCCCTCTGCATCCCCTGATTCCTGTAGCAGGCGGGTGCTGGCGGATCGACTGGCAGCGGACGAATCGGAGTGGGTGACGGGTTTCGCATCCTCGATCCTTGCAGGAGAGCAGGTATGCTCTTCATGGTTATCGAACCGTTCAAAGACGGAGATGGGAAGCTCGTCGGAGAAAGGTTCAAACGACACGGTCGAATGCTGCCTGAAGGTGTCACTTACGACGCAAGTTGGGTGGACTCGGCTGGCGGTCGCTGTTTCCAGTTGATGGAAGCGCCGAGCATGGATTTAATAACGACGTGGGCGAATCGCTGGGACGACCTCATCGATTTTGAAATTGTCCCAGTGCTGACCTCGGCAGAGTTCTGGTCGCCAAAAGCTTGACGATTCAGTCGCGGATTGTAATCCTACCGCCGCTTTACTGTCATCCGAGAGGAACGCCGATCAAACTGCCTTTCTGGGTTCCGGGGTGGGCAGTGGCGGATCAACTGGCCGAAGACGAATCGTGCCGCGTGATTAGTTAAGTAGATTTGTATTCGCCCTCAATGACCCGACCTGCTTCAAGAGCTTTTTCTTCTGTGACCACCGCCTGTTTCCATTTCCGATAGACGTTCACGACTGAGAGCGTCCAGAACGGAACCAAGTCCACTCCCGGCACGAGTTTAGCGGCGAAAGTTGGCAGGAATTCCCAGTGCCAACCAAGCAGGTGGACCAATACGGCTGCGATTGCAATGTCGAGCACGTCATCGGCAGGCGACAGCACACCTTCGGCAAACACGGGGAATACAAAGATTTGAAGGGCATCGGCTGCAACAGCCAAAATCATCGCAGCCCTGAAACGTGAGCGCGAGGACATCGCATCGAGTGAATTTGCCACTTGCATAATCCCATTTTGCCCGATTGCGGAACCCAAGCTACGCAGTGTTCTTCTTTGGCGCTTTCCTGCGCTGCTTGCGGACAAACGAAAGCCCGCGTTTCAACTCCGCGCTGATGTCGCGATCTGAACTGGCTCCCCGCTAGATTCATGTGCCAGCCAATGGTTCAACTCTTCGCGGGTGGCATGCACGTAGCGCCCCTTCCGTTCGGCTGGCATTCCTGAGTGCGCCCAGCGTTGTGCGACCGAGACTGGTTGCCCGAGAAGAGCAGCAATTTGTCGCCATCCCCTTAACTCGTCGGATTCTGCTTCGGGCTTGATTCGGTTCGGCATGACAGTGTGTACGACGCCTGCTCGGGCTGCCGCGCTCCAAAAATTATATGATGCCAGATGGATACTGAGCGGATCATTGCCGAAATCGAATCGGTGGAGCGTTTCTCGGTGCCCATATCAGACCGCTTAACGCAAGAGACCATCTTGGCAGCCAATCGGCGGCATGAGAGAAGCAAGCCAACAGCCCGTGGTTTCGGCTTTGGCAGCGAATCGGGGTTTCTGCCGACCCGAAGCCCCAGTGATCGGTCCGCCAGAAATGGAGAGCTAGACCTCTTAGCCGTTTCTGTCCCGGTCAGCCCTATGCCCTCCAAATGCGTGGATCGTTCTGGTTCCAGCAATTGCCTCGCCGCTGTGTGGTACGCCGCGAGGGATCAGATACTCCTCGCCAGCTTTGACAGGAATTCGCTGCCCGTAAATTAGCAAGGTATAGCAACCCTGAACGACCAGCATGTACTCATCGAATTCATGAACATGCTCTGCCGAAGTTGCGGTCTGAGTGCATGTCCAGAACGCCATTTGGCTTTCATCGGCTCCGTCGAAAACGTATCCTTCGACACCGGGAGTCGCCTGAGCAGATCGGGCAATTCTGTTCGCAGGATTTTGCATAAAGTCTGGGAATGCGTCCATGCTAGAAAATGTTACTGCAAGCTGGAAGCTCTGTCCCTAACGGTTGGATGACCTGGTCCCGCCCTCAACGATGGTTATCAGCCGCCCCACCGGAGGGGGACTGAATTTCCCTTGCAAAATAAGTGAGGTAGTCATGCTTGAACACAATCGAATCGAAGTCGAATCGCAGTGAAGCCAACCAGAACTGGCTTTCTCAAGAATCGCTTGGCCTTAAAGCCAGCCCGCCGCCACTGGAATACTTTGTAGACGCAGATGAAGCAGCCCGGTTCCTTTCAATCTCCCGCAAACACATTCTCAAGCTGGCGATTCATGGCTTGATCCCGGCACACCCGCTTGGCCTCGGACAGCGCAAAACATGGCGCTTCCTCCTCAGCGAACTTCGTGACTGGATGCTCAGCAACGGAAGTAGCCTGAAGACACGCAATAGCCGTGCAATCGGCGGCGGCAGCCCCTGCAAGGGAGGCCGTTAAAATGGCATACCAGCGGGCGAGTTTAAGGAAGGTGAAAAAGAAGAAAGGGTTAACTTGGGTGCTTCGCTATAGGCTCAAAGGCGAAGAGCAGACGCCGCTTGTAGTGGGTCTGGTCGAGAACTTCCCTACGGAAGACGAGGCATCGCTTGAGGCGGACCGTCTTGGGCTGCGGGTCCGGATCAACTCCGGCAACTCACGAGCGGGCAGAGCAAGGTTCAGCGAGCTTGCGGAGTATTACCTCAAGGTCGAATTCGACCCCGAGGTAACAGCCAGTCCCAAGTCGCCGAACACAAAGCCCATTCTTGAGCACTACGTTCGCGACATCCTTGTTGCGAAGTGGGGCGATCAGATCGCCGAGGACATCGAGCCACTCGAAATCCAGAAATGGCTTAATGCCCTGCACAACAAGAAACAGTACGAGTGGACGACTGTCTCGAAGATTCGGGGCATCATGAACCGGATTTTCAAGATTGGGATCATCCACAAGAAGGTTGCAAAGAATCCAGTGGAGGGTCTAAAGACCAGCACGAGGACCGCGTACAGGGCGATCAAGATCACCCGGCTCAAACGCTCTCGATCCTACGTTCCATAATGCAGAACATCCTGCACTTCACTCTGGTGTTTGTCGTGGCGGCAACCGCGCTTCGAAGTTCAGAAGTGTTGTCGCTCCGCTGGGCTGACATCCTTTGGGAGGAGCGGAAGATTAGGATCGTCAAGTCATGGAAAAAAACGGGAGTGGACGGAGATACGAAGACGCCGTCTTCAGAACGCGATGTTCCGATGGGCAGGGTGCTGGCCCATTACTTGAACGAATGGCGAAATCAAACACCGTATGGCAAGCCTACCGACTTTGTGTTTCCGTCGCTCAAAAAAAGCGGCAGCGTACCCATTTGTGTGTCGCTATTCTGCGCCGACCACCTGCGTCCAGCAGCGAAGAAGGCGGGGGTTGTGATCCCGGACGGGCATCGCTGGGGTCTCCACAACCTTCGACACAGCTTGTCGAACTAGCTTGTGAACAAGGCAAAGGAAAACCCGAAGACGGTACAAGGAATCTTGGGTTATTCACGGATTCAGACCACGCTTGACCTTTACACGGATGAAGACCTCGATGAAATGATCGCGGCTCAGGAAAAGTTCCTGAACCCCGTGGGATTTGAATCTGGGAGTACCCAGTGAAGGGTGTGGGTGAAATTGTGGGTAAGCTGAAGTGGAAGCACCATTCATTAACTCTGTTGGAATGAATGGCGGGGACGACGGGACTCGAACCCGCGGCCTCTGCCGTGACAGGGAACTCAGGGTCCGTAACTAATTGAAAGCAAAGGGCACGGATGGCTCCCTGAGCCCCCTAAAACACCCTCGGAAACGCTTATCGAACCCTTAACGAACCCACGGCCGGTGCCTTATTGGCCAGTGCCGTGCCGCCAAACGGCACCATCCTTTCAGCCTCGCTCCGTCCCTCGATCTAACTGCTTGAGAGTACGAAGTTCCTTCCAGCGGACTTCACAGCAATACACTTGGGTGTCTCAATATCACTGACAAGCATTATCTTGAGCCCTTCGCCTCTTTTAGCGCTTAAGGCACCCCTCCCCTTTGATGGATTCGCGATTCACTGGCATACCGATGTTTCCTACATCAACCTGTGCGGCACCTTCTATTACTTGTGCAGCGTGCTGGATGGGTTCAGCCATGTCCTCGTGCATTGGGCCTACGGGAGTCGATGCGAGAATCTGATGTCGAACTGATTCTGCAGCGAGCCAAGGAGAGGTACCCGGAGGCGGGGCCGTGGCAATCCCAGAATCGTGCGGATGCGGCAATATCATGGTGATAATTTGTGGAATTGTTGTTTCTCCGTTAGAAACAGTAAGAAGCCCATCTTTGTTGTGGAA
>JASHSL010000593.1 GCA_030040855.1 Terriglobales bacterium | reverse complement strand
CCCTTGCGGAAGGATTGGACGACCTCAAGAAGGGCCGCGTCCACGGGCCCTTCGCGAGTGCCGCCGAAATGCTGGCTGCTCTCAAAGGCAAGGGTCGGAAACCCGTCAGGAGAATTAAGAGCCACGGTCGATGAAGTGGCTCCTAACCCATCGCGCTGGCAGGACTATCAAGACGCTCCCGCTTCCGTGCAGAAAGCTTTTGATAAGCAGGTTGGCCTGCTGGCTGAGAACCTTCGCCACCCCTCGCTTCGGGCCAAGAAGTACGATCAGGCCACGCAACGCAGCGTGGATGAGGCAGCCGGCTGCTTTTGCATGGGAGATCCCTCGGCCCGGTGGTGAAAACGTGGGCCTTCGGGATGACGGTTTGATTCAGCGCAATGCTAGTAGTGCTGTGCTACCCGGGGTCGATCCCACCCTGTCGCAAGAAAACGCGACAAGGGTGGGCAACCACATGTGAATTGTTCTATTTCGTCAGGCCTTCGGTGAAGTTTGTGACGACGGTGACGGATTGGCTGACCTGCTGGGAGAGGCGTTCGAGCAGAAGTTTCTGGCCGTCGTTGGAGATGTCGAAGAAGGGCACGGTGAGGATGGTCCAGCGCGGTACGAGAATCTGAGGAGCCCCGAATTGCAAAGCGCCGCCGACTTCCTTCACCGGGACAGAGACAATATTGGAGGGCAAATCAAAGTAAAGAAGCTCTTTGCCATCGTGACTCCATCGCGGCAATTGCGCACCGTTGGGCGAAACCTGCCACTTGCCTTGTCCGCCGTCAGCGGCCACGACGAAGATCTCGGGCAAGCCGGATTCTATCGACTGATAGGCGAGCCAGCGGCCGTCAGGTGATAAGCGACCGACACTGCCATTAGAAACCAGCATTCGCGCCTTAGGCTCGCCTTCGAGCGGCAAGGCCAAAATCTCTCGGCCTCCGCCGGGGCCGCGCTGGTAGATCAGGGTCTTGCCATCGCGCGACCAATCGTTGACATAGATAGTTTGGTTGTCATCGGAGACAAGGAGCTCCTCGACACCACTGCCGTCGGATGGCTTGCGATAAAGGCTGTACTTGCCGTCGCGGTAGGAGAAGTAGGCGATCCATTTGCCATCGGGCGACCAGACCGGAAAGGCGTTAGTGACGGGCCCGAAAGTCAGGCGGGTGCGGACGCCACGCGCCAAATCCAGGACCCAGATGTCGTTAATGCCAGAGTCAATCTGGAGAGCGACTTGATCCCCCTGCGGCGACAGCGACGCGTATTGCAGGTTGGTGAGCTTGTCAGCGGCAACGGCGAGCTGTCTGCCGGTGCGATCCGCCCAAATTAACTCTAAGTCGCCGATTCCGCCGCCACCGAAAGCCAGCAATCCGTTGTCGGAGGCGGAAGCGTCCATGTGCCAGGTGGTGAGATCGTTCATGACGCCAGCGGCGATCTTGTGCGGTTCTCCACTCAACTTTCCACTGGAGGAATCGAAGGGCTGGGCCATCAACTGATCCTGTTGAGCAAAGAGCAGAAACCCATCGGCGTAAATGGCATTGGCCTGTGTGCGTAAAAGGAGCCGGTTCTCGCGGCCGTCGAGCGATGCGTAGTAGACCGCATCGCTTGCGGATTTGGCTCTATCGTGGTTCATGGCGAAATAAAGAAAGTGCTTGCCGTCGGGAAGGAAAAAAGGCCAGCGGTGCGAAGTGTGCTGCGCTGAGTCGATCCTGGTCACGGCCGTTGGAGTTCCGCCAGCGACACTGACCTGGAAAATGGGAGAAACTGGGCCAGCTGAGAACAGGATGATTCCGCCTGGTCCCCATGAGCCGCCGCGGCCGAGCGCTGCATCGCAGACGACTGTAGCTGAGCCGCCATTCAGATCGATCGTCTTCAGTTTGCCGTCAGCGAAGAAGGCGAGCGAGCGACCATCGGGCGACCAGAAAGGAAAAATTGCGTCGTTGCTGCCTTGCACCGGATGCGCCTCGAGCGAATTCATGGGGCGAACCCAAATCTGAACTTTTCCGTCCGAGCCTATCGCTGTGAATGCGATGGTAGTGCCGTCGGGGGAAAGAACGGGTGGCCCGGCATTGTCATCGGAGAGGCGGAAGTTGGAATTCGGGGGAGGGTCAATGACGGTGCGGATGGATTGGGCAGGCGGATTGGAGCGATGGAGAAGGAATCCGGCCAGGGCACCGAGCAAGACGGCCGCGATTGCGACAAATGCCCAAGCGAGCGGGCGACGTGCGAGCGCAGCGGGTGGCGAAGGGTGATCAGTCGCGGTTTTTTCTGATGCGGTTTTTTCTGATGCGGTCTTCTCTGACGCGAGCTTCTCCGACACGACCCATTGCAGTTGGAGCTTGATGTCGTGAGCGGTCTGGTAGCGATCTTCGGGATTCTTCTGCAGGCAGGTGGTGACGACGTGCTCGAATGCTCGCGACGTTTCTGGCTTCAAGGTGCTCAGAGGTTCGGGGTCGTTTTCAAGAATGGCGGAGGCGAGCGAGATTTGACTCTTGCCCTGGAACGGGCGCTTGCCCGCGGCCATCTCGTAGAGCACGGCGCCGAAGGCGAAGATGTCGGAGCGAGCGTCGGCTTCTTTGCCTTCGATCTGCTCCGGCGACATGTACTGAATCGTTCCCACGATGCTGCCTGCCGTGGTCAGTGGACTCAGCGGGCTTGGACCGCTGAGGGTGGGCTCGGCGGTGAAGGATGGCGGGGCCGAGGCCGAAGCTGAGCTGGCCGTGGTGAGGTTTTGAGGCTTGGCAAGGCCGAAGTCCATCAGCTTGGCTCCGGCTTGAGTCAGCATGATGTTGCCCGGCTTCAGATCGCGATGGACGATGCCCTGGCGATGCGCAGCGGCAAGAGCTTCGGCGACGGCGATGCCGATCTTGAGAATCTCGTTCATGGGGAGCGCGCCTTTGCGCAGGCGCTCGGCGAGAGTTTCTCCTTCAAGAAACTCCATGACGAGGAAATCGGCGCCGTTTTGCGAACCGATGTCGTAAAGCTGACAAATGTGGGAATGGTTCAGCGAAGAGATGGTGCGAGCCTCACGCTCCATGCGCAGCTTGAGTTCAGGCGAAGAGGAAAGATGCGAGGCGAGGATTTTAATCGCGACGGTCCGATCGAGGCGGGTATCGCGGGCGCGGTAGACTTCGCCCATGCCGCCCGAGCCGAGGGGAGATTGAATTTCGTATGGGCCGAGTTTGTCTCCGGACTTCAACACAAGATCCCTCGCTCTGCTCGGGATTTCGCCTGCGGGCTCCCGCCTGCCACCCCACCACGCCAAAACCGCGCCTGCCGGGGACCCCGACTGCGCTTACGCCCGCAAAACGGCTCAACCTCTACCATGCGGCCCGAGCCGAGGGCATAGGGTCGGAGTTTGGTGCCGGGCGTCAGGGGCATCGGTGCGCCATTATATATGGCATCGGGAATACCTCAGCAGATAAAGCCGCGAGTGCCGGTACACCGCTAAGCGCTATGATCGAACTGTTTACCAAGACCGAGGTCCTCGTAGGAGCTGGCGGCTAGAGCGTAACCAATGTCACAGCCTTTTCCTCTTTTCCCAGAAGGTTCCGGTGAAGGAACAGCTTGAGAGACTCGTACGGCAAATGTACCGGAGCGGCACTCCATACTCCGATGCGGTGCGGGAATCTCAGAACGCCTTCGTCATTGCGGTTCTGCAAGACCTGAACGGGAATCAGGTTAAAGCTGCCGAGAAATTACGCATGCACCGCAATACCTTGCGACGGACCATTCAGGAGTTGGATGTGAATATCAAAGCCCTGCGTGTCTCGCGCCGCCGCCCGCCTGTAAGCGCCCGTTCGTATGATGCCGGACAGAAGAAAGCAGGGGCGGCGAAGTAACATGACTTTGTTGCTGTCCCGATGCTGCGTGCGATCATGGCCGCCGCTTGCCCTTGGCCCTGACTAGAGCCAGCCCGGACTTGACCACCCATTGCCGGATCAACTCTGGTTCGAACTCGACGATGGCGGCGAAGATGGTGAACGCCAAGCGGCCAGTCGGCATCCTGGCGTTCACATCCGGGAACTGCCAAGTACATGACAGTACGTGGTGGCCGACAAATGAACGGGATCGTGAACCGGCGCTAGCCCACCCTATCTGAAGCCTAGTATTGCGAAGCACTTGCAGGAGTCTGACCAGCGCCGGTGTGTCTTGCCAATCGCACTACGTCGGTAGTCTCTTAGCGTTCGCTGGAGCGCGGTCGGAATCTCAGTGCTGATGAATTTCGGACTTTTTGTCCCAAATTTCACTCTTCGGCCACAGTGTATGGGACGGACTCCGAGAAGGACGCCGCCGCCGTCGATGCTTCGATACTAGCCTGAATTCCCATGCAGGCCCTTGTCGCTAACATCTGCCGCTTGTCTCCCCAGCATTGATCGGGCTAAACTCGTTTGCTATGTTAGATATTGTGTATAGTTATAAATAATAATCCACTCAATTACCGATAAACTATCCCCGTTTCTTACCTCGGAATCACGCCCGAGCGCGAAGCAGCCGCTCAGCTGGGT
>JASHSL010000592.1 GCA_030040855.1 Terriglobales bacterium | reverse complement strand
CCATTGTTCACATTGATGGTTTTATCAGCTAAAAGAGAGCGATAGGCGGTTGGAGCAAAATCCTGATTCCGGCCGCTGCGATAAGCGGTTCGCAGTGTCCGATGCACGGCACAAACAGGAGCGGGTGCCATTCGAAGCCTAGAGAGCCGCATACGCTGCGCCGTACTCGTGGTCGGGAGCGCGAGTCTCGCACTTTGGTCGCAGTCAGTGGCGCGCACGAGAGCCGGTTCGCAGGCAACGCACAAGGATGGCGCCAAGCTTTTTGCCGCCAGCTGCGCCGGCTGTCACGGACTGGACGGCCGAGGCGGTGAGCGCGCCCCCAACATCGCGCAAACCCACGAGGTGCAGCGGCTCTCCGACGCTCAGTTGACGCGTGTTGTCGCCGAGGGGATCCCCGGAACGGGGATGCCGGCGTTTCATTCCCTACAGACTTCCGAAATTAAGTCGATTGTCGCATATCTGCGCATTTTGCAGGGAGAGGACAAAACGCCAAGGCTGTCCGGCGATCCCGAGCGCGGCCGGCAGTTGTTTGTCAAGGTCGGTTGTGCCGACTGCCACATGGTGGCCGGAAGCGGGGGCTTTCTGGCATCGGACCTCTCAAGTTATGGGAGGATGCATTCGGGGGACGAAATGCGAAACGCCATTACCGCACCCAACCAGGGTCCGGAAGCACGCACCGTCACCGTCAGAACCCGCGATGGCCACAACTATTCCGGCAGAATCCGCAATGAGGACAATTTCTCCTTGCAGCTGCAAAGTGCCGACGGCACCTTTTATTTCCTCTCGAAATCTGACGTCGGGGAGATCGAATATAGTCCTCGCTCCCTGATGCCGTCCGATTACAACACAAGACTAAGTTCCAAGGACGTCGATGACATCATCAGCTATTTGATCAAGGCCGCGAGCAGCAGTCGGTCTGACGAATCCAACTCGCGGCTCGAGGATTGAGTAGAGATCGGCGTCGATTCCAGAAGAAGAGCGGGGCAAGGCGGGAATCACGGATGGGACACACACTGAGTGGCACCTTGGCAGCAGCCCTGCTGGTTCTTGGGCTGGAACTGGCATGGGCCGGGCGACCGCAGCGCGCCTTTCAGCTGGCCGCCCAGCGATCCCAGTTCTGGGCGGTCATTGATCCCTCCGCCAAGCTCACCGTGGTGGCTTCGGGCTTCGGGTTTACCGAAGGTCCTGTCTGGGACGACCTTGGCTTTCTCTATGTAAGCGATGAAACCATCAACAAGATCTTTCGGGTTTATCCGGAGGGAAGAAAGGAAGAACTGATCGCCCTTGGAGATCCCGATGGCAACACCTTCGATCGCCGGCATCGGCTGATCGACTGCGCCAGCGTCCTGCGCGCCATCATCGAGGTAATGCCGGATGGAACCTACAAGATCCTGGCGGATCGTTACCAGGGCAAGAAATTCAATAGTCCAAACGACGTAATCGTCGGTCCTGATGGGGCACTCTATTTCACAGATCCGACGCTCGATTTGGTGGCCGGCGAGAAGCAGGAGATTCCCTTCCAGGGGGTCTATCGCCTGGATGACAAGGGCAACGTTCGTCTTCTTACCAAGGACTTGACTCAGCCCAACGGGCTTGCCTTCTCCCCAGACGGCAGGCATTTCTACGTGGACGACAGTGAAAAAAGAAACATTCGCGTCTATGACGTTCGCCCGGATGGAAGCTTCGAGAACGGCCGAGTCTTCGGGGAAGAACCCGGAGGCAAAGGGGAGGGTGTGCCCGACGGCATGAAGGTGGACACTGTCGGCAATTTGTATATCACCGGCCCGTTGGGAATCTGGGTCTGGGATGCGCAGGGTCATCATCTCGGCACCATCATCTTGCCGGAACAGCCCGCCAATCTCGCCTGGGGTGACAGGGATTACGGCACGCTTTATATCACCGCGACCACTTCTGTCTACCGCTTGCGAATGAAAGCCAAAGGGTACGTGCCCTACCTGGAAGGAGTGGGATCCGGCGTCCAGGAGACGAAGCAGTAAGCCTGGAGGGCGATCTGCTCTGCGTCGAACCCTCGGTTTCGCGCCTGGCGCTCAGCGATCTCCCACCCGACCCCGCAATACGGTGACGGAAGCGCGCGGTAGAGTGAAGCTTGCGTCCGGGCCGCCCGGATCCGTGCGGCCCAACGGAGGATTCTCCGGATCCGCATGACTGTGGATGCCATCGGAGTGCCACGCATACTGTTCGCTGCCGAAGGTAATCATGGTTACAGGTCCAGTAAAGACCTGAGCTCTTCCGTCATCAGCGTCAAATTGAACCTGTACTGGATGCGGGTTGGACTGGTCTTTGTTGATGACGAGCAACGACCACTCGCCGTCGGGGCGTTTCACCGGATACACGGTGATCAGGGCGTGGCCGGCCCCGTCGCTCAGATCACTGGAGCCTCTGTACAAGCTATGCTCTCCCCGATCGTGCTCGACCCATTCCAGATTAATCAGACGGCTGGCATAGTACTGTGCCGTATGGCCGTGAATGTCAAGATTTTGATCCGCCACAAAGTTTCCGTACGTGCTCCAGCCGCGGCAACCTGGGCGCAGCGTTTCCGGCTGGATCGGCGAGTGGTAATAGGCATCACCGCCGTAGGTGAGAAACGAACCCACACTGTCGGCCAGCCAGAGCCCGGCAAAAACGTCGGTCATCGGCTGGGTCAGCGCCCAGGAGAGATTACTTTCAGTATTCATCAGGGGAACGTTGGCGGGCACTCCATCGGCTCTCCAGATCTGGAGGACGGTTTTGGTCAGCTCCGGCTCCTGATACAAATCGGACCAAGTAATCTCGCAGGGAGCGAAAGGATAGTGCTCAAAGGAGACAAACGATAGATCGGAAATCCGGCCATGTTCCTGCAAATAATCGAGGAAGCGTCCAAGCCACGAGACCCGCCCCTTGCCATCGGGCCAGACCTGGATGTCTTGGGTTACACCTTCAAAAACCGGTCCGCCGAGCTTCAGGCTGGGATCGACGTTATGAATGGCCTTCGCAAACTGCAAATAGAGAGCACCGTAATCTTCGGGAAGCATCTTCTGGCCGTCCGGCTCTTCTCCCATTTCGATGTAGGAAATGGGATAGCCTCGCTTCTTGACATAGGCAATCTCTGCTGCCGCATCCTCCGGAGTTCCATATAGCATCGCGATCGGAATCATCGCCGGGAGCTGGTTCGTGATGCCGCTCGTAAAAAACAGGTCGAGGCCGCTCTGGTCGCCTGCATCCGGCGTCAAATCCAAGGCGGAGTGCCAGGGATCGGCGGAGGAGGTAAACACGACCGTCTGGTCTTGATCGGGAACATGCGTCACCAGATCCACGAACTGCCCATCGCTGCTCAAAGTTCCCACATACAACTCGCGAATCGCGTACCCTGCTGAGCTTCGGGGATCGTTGTCCTCGGTCTCGGAAGTGTTGGAGGATTTCGTCATCCAAATGCGCAAATAGCGCACAGACTTCGGTTCCGACGAGAGCTTCAGTGTCTCGGTTCCACCCCGGCCTTGGGTGACAATACCGTGGGAGAAGGCGATCCAGGCCCCGTCCGTCGGGTTGCTAAGGGGCTCCCTTTCGCTGTTCCAATACTCGACTTCATACATCGTCGCGTAGGGGTTGGCCCAGTCAATCCGCAGCGTATCAATTCTTTCCACCGTTTGGAGATCGACAAGGACCCACTGCGGATGCAACCCGTCGTCTTCTCCGGTGTAATGGCTGCTCAGATACGGATTGCTTTTCCAATACGTGTTGGGGTCGCCATCGGTGATGCGCGAGTATTTGCCCCGCATGTGTCCGTCACCGTGGGTGTTGCCGCGATGTGGAAGCGGGTAACCATAGGAATGACGGATGAACTCTGCTGGCTCCGGGCTGCCCGTGAAGTATCCGCGCTGGTGGGTCGCATCGCTCCATGTACCATTCCGATTCCAGTGCCAGGCAGCACCTTGCAGTTCCGTGTTCTGGCGATAGGTGATCGGTCCCCAGCCCGCCGAGAGAGACTCCTTCAGAATCCCTTCGCTGTAAACTTTGTCGACTTCGCTAGGTCGAAGAATGTCGATCGAAGTACCCAAGGCGTGGTTGGGATCAAACTTCTTGACTACGTGGACGGCATCCACGCGGATGGTTGTAGTGCTGTGGCCGAGGCTATGGCCGGGGGTATTCTGCGCCCCACCGACGCCCAGGGCGCCGGCAATCACCGCAACCAGCAACCATGGGTAGCAGCTCCGCGTTTTCCATTCCGGACCACCGCTCGCTTGAGCCCTCATGGCCTGTCCTTTCGAAGTCGAAGACACTGTCGTCCACTTCCTCATCCTTCATGTTCGGCTTCCCGGCATCGCAAATGGGTGGCGCCGTCTCATCGGCTGATGGTTGTCCACGTACGGTAACACTCCCCGGAGGGTCAAGTAAAACCGGGTTCTTACCGTGTGAAACTGAGGGAGGCGGCGGAAGGACACACACAGCAAAAACCAAGATTCACGGAAGGGGACAATCCTGCCCGTCTGGGAACAAAGTATTGTAAGCTTTCCGCGCATGATTCCGATTCGATCGGAGATGGCTGACGTTGCGTCGTGGAGCGCAAACCAACCCGGAGGTGGCCTGATGACTCTCGATCTTCGCCGCGGTGTCGCCCGGCTAACGACCCAGGCAATTGTTGCCTTGGGGGCGCTTCTCCTGCCGGCACTTGCTGAGGCGCAAGTACTGATGTTTTCGAAACAAGAACTGATCGACTATACCGCGCAGAACCCGTTCGCCCGCCTGGCTGACGGGCGGCCCAGGGTGCCCGATGAACTCTTGGAACGGGCGCGCGGTCTCTCCTCGGAGGAAGTTTGGGAAGTTCTCGAGGAGAAGGGCTATCACAATCAGTACGCCGATGGATTCGAAGTCCTGCATCCTGGGAAACCCATGGTCGGACGTGCGCTCACCGTACAGTTCATGCCGCTGCGCTCCGATCTGAACCAGGTGGCTCGAGCCAAGGCGAAGGACCGCGGAATTTCGCAGCTTACCAACCAAACCGCCATCGACCTGCTCGAGCCCGGAGACGTGCTGGTCGTAGACCTATTTGGCAAAAAGGTCGATGGCACCATCGTAGGCGACAACCTTTTCTATTACGTGAACGTGGCCACCCACGGCGGCGGCTTGGTGGTGGACGGCAGCGTTCGCGACCTCGATGGAATCGCCGAAATCGATATGCCGGCTTACTTTCGCGCGGTGGATCCGACGCCGATCGGCAATGTGATGTTGAGCGGAATTAATGTTCCGATTCGCATTGGTGGGGCCACGGTCATGCCGGGCGATCTGGTCGTCGGAGACCGTGAAGGCGTGTATTTCATTCCGCCGCAGCTGGTCGAAGAAGTGCTCGACCGGGCCGACGAGATTCACATTCACGATGAGTGGACGAAAAAGAAATTCGCCGAGGGCAAGTATAAGTCCAGCGAGATTTATGACTCACCCGCTGATCCTAAGTTGCGGCAGGAGTATGAAGAATACCTGAAGAAGCGCCTAGCGGAAATTCGCCAGCAGCGCAGTGCGAAACATTGACATAAAGTCTGTTCCGGCGCAATGGCTGTCCCAGCGCTGGCGGCAGAAACCTGAAGGTCACGGGAATTAGGTTCTGTATACTTCGATCACTTTTGTGCCGGAGGTTCGCCATGAGAGTTCCGCTTCGTTGGCGTCGATCCATAATGGTTCTAATCACGATGGCCGTTGCTGGAATGTTGCGTGCGAGAGGGGAATTCATCCCTAGGTTTATCGCAGAGCATCCTCGTGTTCTTGCAGGCCAAACCTTGTCTCCCGCGGGTGCTTCTTTGTTGCACGGCATTGTAGACTCAGCCCGCAATCCGGATCTTCGATGGCCCGACTTTACACCCTACCAGACCGAAGTCGCCAAGTTTTACGAGATGAACAGTTACTCGCTCGCCTGGATCGAGAATGGAGGCCTGCGGTCCCAGGGACGCGCCGTGATTGAGCTCTTAAAGAATGCCGACGCCAAAGGACTCGACCCCGAAGATTACGACGGTTCACGATGGCAGGACCGCCTCCTCAAGCTGGGTCAGACTCCGTCCGAACAGGACCTGGTTTCGTTCGATACCGCGCTGACAATTTCGACGATGCGCTATATCCGTGCCATCCACTGCGGCCGCGTCAATCCCAAGGAATTCAAGTTCCAGCTCGATGTGGAGGGGCACCAACTCCCCTTAGCAGAATTCCTTCACACCCATGTCACAGATGCGAGCGATCCAGCCGCCGAAATCCAGAAGCTCGAACCGCCCTTCCTGGGCTACAGAAAGCTGCTCGCGCTCTTGCCCGAGTACGAAGAATTCGCCAAGAAAGACGACGGTCAGAAACTACAAACCACGACGAAGACCATTCTCCCCGGTCAACCGTATGCCAGCCTGGCGCGTCTTGGACGCTTTCTTCAACTCATCGGCGATATTCCCGCAACCACGCCATTGGACCCGAACCAGAAGATTTACGAAGGTGCGCTGGTCGAGGGAGTAAAACATTACCAAAGCAGGCACGGGGAAAGTCCTACCGGCAAGCTTGACGCGCGCACCATCAACGAACTCAACACGCCGGCCTCCGCCCGCATTCGCCAGATCAAGCTGACTCTCGAGCGATGGCGCTGGCTTCCCCATTCCTTCTCGCAGCCGCCCGTGGTGGTGAATCTTCCTGAGTATCGTTTGCGGGTGATGAATCCGGATGGCACCGTCTCCTTCTATAAGAACGTCATCATTGGAAAAGCCTACGGCCACAAGTCTCCGGTTTTTGAGAAAGAGATCCAATACGTTGTCTTCCGGCCTTATTGGGACGTGACTCCCGGTATTCAGCGGAACGAAATTGTCCCGCACATCCAGAAGGACCCGAACTACATTGCCCAGCATAATTTTGAGGTCGTTACGCCCAAAGGTGAGGTGGTCACCGACAATCAGGTAAGCCCAGAGGTTTTGGAAGGGATAAGGTCCCTCCGCCTGATGGTGCGGCAAAAGCCCGGGCCCACGAATTCTCTGGGCTTGGTGAAGATTATCTTCCCCAATCCGGAGAACGTGTATCTGCATGGCACCGACGCTCCAGAATTGTTCTCCCAGGACATCCGCGATTTCAGCCACGGATGCATTCGCGTGGAGAAGCCGGCCGATCTCGTCGCCTGGCTGCTGCGAAACAATTCCGGGTGGGATTTGGAGCGTGTGAAGGGCACTATGAACGGGGACAATGACAATCTTCAGGTGAACCTCGCTCTTCGAACTCCGGTGCTGATCGTATACGGCACGGCTACGGTCAACGAGGAAAACCAGATCCGGTTTTTCGACGATATTTATGGCTATGACGCAGAACTTGCGAAAGCCTTGACCGCAGGTTACCCCTATGCCTGGTAAGTTTTGAGACAGGCTTCCCAGTCAGCCGCACCAGAATGCAGGATGCAAGCAATGGAAGCAGCACCGAGCAAGATCCGTTGATAAATTGAGAGCGCGGAAGTCTGGATCACTGGAATCAAACTCTAGAAGAGAGATGCAGGGTCATCAACAGAAGAGCGTTCTTGAAAGGATAATCCGTAACAGCATCTCTCTCTGGGCTGTGGCCGCGCGGCGTGCTCGCAAGTCCAGCGATTCGCCGGGTTCGTCCTTCCGATCCAGGTTGGCCCGCGAAAGCGGCCTGGAAGCGCCTCAGCCACAGTCACGCGGTTGGCGGCAATCTGATTGCAGTCGATTTTCCGATCCAGGCATGCTTGTCCTCAGCGAGTGCAGAATGCAACGCTTTATTCCGAAACCTAAAGAACCCCTACTACATTGGCGATAACCCTGGCATGACCCAAACCTTAGGCTGGGTCGACGCTTCAGCCCAGCGTTTATGCCGTGGCCGCGAGAAACGCTAACGATATCGCTGCGGCGGTGATCTGCGTCCGCGAACACAACTTGCGGCTGGTCGTCAAAGGGGGTGGGCACAGCTATCAGGGAACATCGAACGCTCCTGATTCTCTCTTGATCTGGACGACCATCGCCGGCAAGGGGGGAGCCTACGTCTCCGAAAGCAATTTCTTCGAATCCGACTTTCAACATGCCTCCTGGGGTAACAACTACACGCGGCTGGTTGAAATCAAGAGAAAATACGACCTTGAAGATCTTTTCTTGGTCCACAACGGGGTCGGCTCAGAACCGTAGGCACCCGGCGGCTTCATCAAGCTTTAAACGAGTTACGTTCTCATCGACAGAATGATGGCGCGGACAGGGTGGGCTAGGCTTAAGCTAGGCCCGCCAGAACTTTCGCGTCTCTCTTTGCTTCAACTTTAGGTCCTGCCCGGCGGAATTTCTTCCTCTTCTGGCCATACCACCGTCAATAACAGTGCCACCCCAATCCCGATGCAAACTTCGGTGAATCGATGAAGTGCGATGCGCCAGGCAGGGCCCGCTCGCGGTACGAGCAGTACAATCGCGAGCGTCACCCCCGCAAATCGATAGGCACTACGATCCGGGTGCACCGCGGCGATGAGGAGTCCCAGAATGAAAACGCTGGCGCCGAAGACCAGCAGATTAGGTCCGAAGTAACTGGCCGTGAACGCGCCAACCGCCGCCCCAAGAACGGTTCCCACGAAACGGTTTCGCGAAACCGCGAGCGCGCTGCCGAGCGAAGATTGCGTAATCACCAAAGTCGTAATTGGCGCCCAATAGGCCTCTGGCAAGCGGAAGAGTCGCGCGACGAACAACGAAGCCACGGCAGCGATAGCGGTTCGTGCGGAGTGCACGAGCACCGGCCACCATCTCCACTCGGAGAAATTGCTCGCCACTGCGGGAGTGCCATTCTTCATCGTTGCCCTGGAAGTTCGCGAGCGGTCTAGAGGTAGGCGCGCTCTTCCCGTCGGATTTCTTTGTAGCGCTCAAAATCCTTGTGGCCATCTTCGAGTCCCAACAAGCCGCGGAAGGTACAGCCGCGAAAGGTGTGCGCCAGCATCTGGGGAGCGTAGCGTAGGACAAACCACGGGTCATGGCGCAACGCCACCGGCATGTGACGCAACTTGATCCATCGCTCCGCTTTCCATCGCAGATATTCGATTTCTTCCGCGCTTAGGTGCGCGCTCCGTACCACGGCGGTTGTGCCGTCGTACTCTTCGACGCGTTCGTTGGTGATGAAACCGCGATGGCGGAAATCTTCCGCCATCGGGGTGCCGGGATATGGGGTCGGATGCTGGATGTAAGGCCAATCCACATAGCGCTCGGCGAATGCCAGGTTGGCATGGATCGACTGCGAACTGTCGTCGGGGTTGCCCACGATGAGCCCTCCCACCACATACATCTTATTGCGGTGGAGATACTCAATGGCTCGGACCGTAGCATTGCCTTGACTGCGCCCGTTGGCCCGCGCCGTGTTCTTGGCGCTGGCGCGCAAAAACTCCAGGTCTTCCCCGAGAATGTTTTCAATTCCAAGAAAGACATAGCGGAATCCTGCCCGCCGCATCAGAGGAGCCAGGGTTTCTCCCTGGCTGGCGATGGCCGAGGTCATGGCTTGCACAAAGTAGTCGAGCTTATTGAGACCCGCCGCGATGATGCCCTGGCACAACTGTTCGAAGCGGTGGACGTTCAGGGTGATATTGTCGTCGACCAGGAAGATGGTGCGAGCCCCGTGCTCGTGGGCATCGCGAATGTCCTCGAGGACTCGGTCCAGCGAGTAGGTGTGAAAATTACGGCCTCGCATTTGAATGATCGAACAGAAGCTACAGTCGTAGGTGCAGCCACGCGACGTCTCCACCACGTCCACCTGGCGGCCGAGCAGCGTATAGCCCTCGAGCACGCGAGCCCCACGGTTTGGCCGTCGGATTTCCCCATCGTCCAGGTGATGCACGGTTCGGGCCGGGTTCTTGAGCCAGCGGCCTGCATCCGCATAGGTGAGGCCGGCAATCCCTTCCAGAGCTCGCCCGCTCTCGAGCGCGCGCAAAAGCTCCCGAAAGGTAACCTCCCCTTCGCCGCGCACGATGTAATCGACGCCCATCCCCTGATAGGCCTCGGGTTCAAGACTCGGGTCGTACCCGCCCACAACGATCTTCACCCCGGGCTTGAGAGCGCGTACTAGATCGATCATCCGAAGTGCAGTTCGGCGCTGAAAGGTCATCACCGAGAGTCCTACAATCTCCGGATCGAGCTCCCGGACCAGACGGATGACGCTTTCCCGAAGTCGTCCATTACAAAGAATCAGGTCAGCCACTGCGACCCGGTGATGGGAATCGACATTGCCCGCCAGAGAAGTCAGAGCTCCATTGGGCATGCGAACCGCGACCGGCGGCATGTGTTCGAAATAATCTGGCATGGAGAGCAAAAGGACGTTCATAGACTCGTCCTGCGCCTTTTGCGCGCTAGCAAACCCGATCGGCTTACCTGGACAGGATTCCGAAATCGTACTCCGTAGGGTAGAGCCATGCAACTTTGAGGAATGGGGCACCGCCGGCACCTTGGGGGACCCCCAACCGGGTACAGTCGGATTCCGCCGAGAAATAGCCCCCACCCCGCCGCGCTTCTGGCGCTCGAACTCCTTCGACGACCACACCCGAAGCTGACCAAGCTGACCATGGCGGTGTTGACTGAGGCACGGGAAAGTGTGACAATCCGCGCATCAGCCACTGTCTCATCCGCGCACTGGAGTTCCATCCACCTCTCTCTGCTCCGATGATTCCCCGGATTTACGGTCTCCTGGTGGCGCACGCCTACCTTGGATCAGCCAGCTGGGTCCTCTTAGCACTGCTGGCCGCAGTGGCGGGCTTCACGGATCTGCGCTGGCGGCGGATTCCAAACTGGTTAACCGTGCCGGGCTGGTTGCTCGGGATTGCTCTCAATTCGATGGACGCAGGATGGCGAGGCACCAGAGAGTCGCTCCTGGGCTCTGGGCTGGGTCTGCTGGTGCTGCTGCCCTTTGTGCTGGTGAGAAGCCTGGGGGCGGGCGACTGGAAGCTGGTGGGTGCGATCGGTGCGTTTCTCGGTCCCGACCGGCTGATGAGCGTGCTCTTCATCACCATTTTGATTGCCGGAATCATGGCCGGCATCCTAGTCGTCTGGAAGAGGAAGGTACGGCAGACCCTGACCAACATAGGTCACATGTTGGCCTCACTCGCCAGCCTGCACCTCCCCGGGCGGGATCTGTCTTTGGATAATCCCAAGGCGCTGAAGATACCGTTCGGCTTCGCGGCCTCGATTGCGGTCATTCTCTATGCTGCGGGCAAGATCTGGCAAGCGGGGTGACGCACACAGGCCGGCTCCGCGCTCGGCTATTTCTTCTCTTCTGCTGGAGGGGGGCTTTGCGCGGCGGCCAGGCGCTCAATTTCGGCCAACTGCTTCTTTGCCTGTTCGATGTCCGCGGCTTGCTTGGCTCGGCTGAGGTACTGCTCAAGCTGTTCCGCGGCTTGCGCGTACTGGTGCTTCTTGATAAGGATCATGCCCAGCAGGTATTGCAGCTTGGGGACATCGTGGGCGTCGTCGACTCGAATCCCCTGGCGAACCATCTTTTCCGCCCCGTCCATATCTCCGAGATAGTAGTGAGCGACGCCGCTGTAGAGGTAGGCGTTCGGGAAATTCACCGGGTTGAGCGCGAGTAGCTTGTTCGTGACGTCCACCACTTGCTGCCAGTCGCCGGCCTGAAAAGCCAATCCCGCCAAACCGTCATAGGGGTTGACATACTTCGAATCAGCCGCCACCGCCTGCTCAAAGGAGTGCTTCGCCGAGCTGGCATCATGCCGGTCTAACTGCAGGCGCCCGAGTTTGTACCAAGCGACCGCGTACTTGGGATAAATCTGAACCGCCTTTTGAAGGGATTGCTCGGCTTGACTCGACTTGCCCTTTTTCTCTTCCTCGCGGGCCTTTTCGAAGGCCTTCTTGGCCGAGGGGGGAGCAAGAGCACTGGTGACGCTGATGCTGGTCCCCTCGACCCGGTCCATGCGATGCAGCAGAATTCGCCCTAAGTCCACACTCTCGAGCGTAGTCATGCGGCTCGAGAGCTCGACCACCTCCGAGGTATACCCCGGAAGCACGGCTTGGACCTCGCAGTCGCGCCAATTGCGCAGCTCTTCGCCGTTCGAGGCACGGCTCACCATGGTAGCGCTGGCATCTCCGACGTCGTTTGCCTCGTTGGAGCTCGCCGCGAACTGAAAGCTGAAATTGCCGCGCCGATCGGTGTAAGCCTCCGTGTGACGCTGCCCGCGGCAAGAGAGCTGGATGGCCGCGGAATCGGTCAGCTCGTTGCCGTCATCGAGAACTACCTTGCCGGAGAGAAAAGCTGCACTGGAACCGCCGGAGTTAGTACCGGAGCCATTGCCCGACGGGAGCCCACTTCCCGGCATGCTTCCGGGGCCGCGGCTGCCGCCAACTCCGCCGGGACGACCTTGCCCAACCAATGGAATCGAGCACAACAGAAGAAGGAACACACCCCACAGAGCTTGGAACTTCATCCCGGGCCCCCAACACTCAGCAACACAGATTATATGCTCTCGCGAGCTTCGGTCCCATAGCGAAGATGCCTAATCCGACCCGGAGCCCAAGCATTTTACAAATCATCGATAGGTCTGACCAATCCTGGCTGCCGCGCACCGCCACCAAGAAAGCGGTGGGTTGGTGCCGCGCGGGGGCGCTACAACTCCGACCAAACCTGCTCGAAATCGAAAAACCCCTTCTTGCCCGCCAACCACTCCGCTGCGCGGACGGCCCCCTCGGCGAAAGCCAGGCGGGACTTGGCATCATGGCAGAGATAGATAGTGTCGGCGGGGGAATCAAATACCAATTCGTGCATCCCGACCACCTCGCCCTCGCGGAAGGAGGTTATCTCGAGCTCCGCGCCCGATGCCTCACGGATGATTCGCGCCACGGTCAGAGCGGTTCCCGAGGGAGCATCTTTCTTGTTCGCATGGTGGCGCTCGAAGATTTGTCCGCGGTAGTCGTGGCGAAGGCTGCGAGCGGCCGTTCGCGCGAGTTCAAAAAACAAGTTGACTCCGATCGAAAAGTTGGCGGCGTACAAGAACCCGGTGCCGCCTTGCTCGACCATCTGTCGTACGCGAGAAAGTTCCTGGTACCAGCCCGTGGTACCAACCACCATGGTCTTGCTCGCACGAACGCAAGCTTCCACATTTTCGAGCACCGCAACTGGGGTGGTGAAGTCGATGACCACATCGACATTCTGCAGATGGTCGGGGGTCAGAGCGCAGGCCGCTCGGTTTTCCTTCGAGGTGAGAACCTGAACTTTATGATGGCGAGCGCGCGCCACTTCGGCGACCAGTCTGCCTGTCTTTCCGCAACCGAGGATCATAAGATGCATGGTGAGCTCACATTCTAAAGCGCGTGGAAAGGGAAGATTGGGAGTGGTGGCAAGGGGGACACCCCCCTCGGGCTCCCTGCCAAGTCCCCCGCATTAGGACTCCCTCCCCCGCCAAGCTCTCCCGATCCACCCCGCCGGCTGTGGATTCCCCTGAATCGAGTTTCGTGTTATTCGCGCGAGGACGCGATCGATCGAGGGCCGGTTTGGCGATCCCAGGCACGGATTGGTCCCCCGCCACCCTGACCCAACCATCGACCTTTCCGGAAGACGTTGACCATGGCTGCTTCACGATGAACCGCGAAGACTCCCAACCGAGTGCCGCCGCATTCGATCGTCGGTGCAGACGAGAGAAAGCAGGACGGGTCGCCGGAGATCGCCGGCCGGGCAAATACCGGAGCGGGATTACCCTAAGTAGCCCTTCACCTTGAGAAGCTCTGCATTGAGCAAGGCGGCTCCGGCAGCGCCTCGAATGGTGTTGTGGGAAAGCACGGTAAACTTCCAGTCGAACACGCCGCACGGACGCAGCCGACCGACGCTAGCCGCCATGCCGCCATCTCCATCCACGTCGAAGCGGGGCTGAGGGCGGTCGGGAGATCCTAGATAGCGCACGGGCTGTTCGGGAGCGCTGGGGAGACGGAGTTCCTGGGGTACGCTTCGGAACTTGTTCCAGGTTGCGATGATCTGCTCTGTTCCCACCTTTCTCTTCAGCTTCACCGAGACCGATTCGGTGTGCCCGTCCTCCACCGCCACACGGTTGCAATGGGCGCTCATGGTGATGTTAGCGGGGGCGATCTTTGCGCCGTCCAGGCGGCCTAAAAGCTTGCACGTTTCCTCTTCCATTTTTTCTTCTTCCTTGGCGATGTAGGGAATCACATTGCCGAGGATATCGAGGGAAGCCACTCCGGGATAACCCGCGCCGCTCACCGCTTGCATGGTGACCGCGAAGACGGTTTCGATGCCGAAGGACACTTCTAACGGGGCCAGCGCCAGAACCAGTCCAGTGGCGGAACAATTAGGGTTGGTGACCACAAAGCCACCCGACTTCCTCCGCCAGCCTTGACAATCGAGCAGCTTGATATGGTCGGCGTTGACCTCGGGAATGACCAACGGTACATCGGCTTGCATGCGCAAGGCGCTCGAATTGGAAACCACGCAGCAGCCGGCCTCCGCAAACTGGGGCTCGAGTTCGGCGGCCACACTGGCATCCAAGGCGGCAAAAATTACATGCGGGGCACCGTCCGGCTTGGCAGGCGAGAGCCGCATTTCGGCGACCCGCCCGGGCAGCGCGGTTTTCATCCGCCAGCGCGCGGCTTCGCTATAAAGACGCCGCTCGGAACGATCGGAAGCCGCTAGCCAAGCGATTTCAAACCAAGGATGATGTTCGAGCATTTGTACGAAGCGCTGTCCCACGATGCCGGTCGCGCCTAGGATACCCACAGGAATCTTCGTAGCCATGATATCGTTCTCGAATTTTATAA
This sequence comes from Terriglobales bacterium, assembly GCA_030040855.1. Lineage (GTDB taxonomy): Bacteria > Acidobacteriota > Terriglobia > Terriglobales > Acidobacteriaceae > JAFAGX01. The sequence goes on along the minus strand of JASHSL010000592.1, from coordinate 9,895 downwards.
CAGCCCTAAACTCTTCCCCGCCTGCGAAGTCCTCTCTAACGCAAGCGTTCCGACAGAAAGGAAGCTTGCCCTTCGCAGGCGCGGAGGCGGAACTTCCGCCCCGACATGGGCGTCGCCATCGCCTCGCAGCCCGTTGCCGCAGGGAATCATGCCTGCGCTCAGGGCGATCAAGTTCCGTCGTCGTTCGCCAAGGCCCGGCAGGATTCCGCCCGCCCGGTGGCGCACGGAAAGCCTGCCTTCGTCGACGGCTGCCGATCCCTCAGGGTCGGGGAACCACTTCCGAACCCAGGACATATTCGTTGAGCGGCCCAAACCGCCGCTTTTCCGCGTACAGACGCCAGCGTCGGAGAAAGATGCGCAGGCTGGCCATCACTGGAATCGAAAGATACACCCCCAAAACTCCGGCGATCTCTCCCCCGGCCAGGACCCCGAACAGGGCCGCCAAGGGGTGCAATTCCATGCTCTTCCCCATGATGCGGGGCGCAATCACGTAGTCCTGCACCACCCGCCACGCGCCCAGAAAAATCACGAGCAGCAGCAAATGAGAATAGCCGCTCAGCAGCGCCACCAGGAAAATCACCACCGCCGCCACGAGGGGGCCGACCAAGGGGATAAACTCCATCAACCCCCCCGAGCTGCCCAGCATCAAGGCGTAGGGAACCTTCAGGATTCCCATAAAAGACGAGTAAACCAGGAAGGAAAAAAAGGCCAGCGTGAGTTGAGCGCGGATGAACTGGGCTAGCATTTCATTGAGGTCGCTGCGCACGCCTTCCATAAATTCGCGCTGCGGCTGGGAGTGGATGGAAGACAACGCCACTTCGCCAAAGTTGCGGCCATCTTTCAGGAAAAAGATGGCAAGAATGGGAATCACCACCAGCAGCCAGGACTCCTTGGCTGCTTCGGCCAGCCGGATTCCCGCCCGTTGGGCAATCGACAGCAGATCATCGCGATGATTCGCCAAGAACGCTCCCACCTGCCGGATCGTAAAATCGCTCCAGCCGTGTTCGTGACCAATGGTGACGGCAATGTTGCCGGAGCTCACTTGGTCGAGCAGACCGGGCAACGCTTCCGTGAGCCGTTGTGCCTGCCGCCCAATTCTCGGCCCCACGAAAAAGAAAAACAGAGCTAACAGCAGGACGACCAGGAGATAAATGACAGCGATGGCCGTGCCCCGACTCCGCGTCCAACGTTCGAGCCGGGAAACCGCCGGATCGACCAGATAAGCAAAGAGAATGGCGAAGAGGAAGGCAATCAGGGTGTGGCGGGCAACGTAGAGAAAGCCAAGCCCCAAGGCGAACAGCAGGGCGGTGAGTAAGACTCGCGCCGCGCGTGTATCTATCAGCGCCAAAGCTCCCCTAGTCTCGAATCACCTCGGTGTTGGAATCGAGGTCGAGAATTCGCTCGAGTTTCAACTCGTCGTTGAGCCAAAGAGTCCAATTGCCACCTTCCGTCTTCATATCCAGGCGGATCAGCTCGCGCTCCGCCCCCCGGATATTCACCTTCTCCCGGCCGGCGTACGCAATCTCGACCAGCATGGAGAGGCGGGAGTGGGCATTCAGGGTTCCCAGGGCCACGGCTTTGTTCAGAGGACAGGAGAGCTGGCCCTTCTCCTGCCGACAACTGGTCGCCAGATATCGCCACGCCAGAATCTCTCGCTGCACCAGAAAATAATCATCCAGGATGCTGGTGGAAGCCGGCAGCAGAAACGGCTGTTCCTGAGGTTTGTCCTGCGGACTCTTGCTGAACCGCTCGGTCAGAAATTCCTGGTTGGGGAGCACCCATGCCTGGGCTTGGCCGGGGCTGGTCTCGCGAAACTCATAGCTTTTCAGGTCGCCATTCGGACCGAGCTGCAACTCGCTTGTTTGCGACGCCTTTTCCACCCCGGATTCGGTCAGGAATTCAGAGGTGATGGAGCTGCCAAACGCCCCTTGCTTCACCGAGAACGTCTCGGTCGCCACCCGTTTGCCACTGATGAACACGCCAAAAGAACCCTGGTCCACCATCTGCGCGGACGTCTGCTCAGCGGCGGACAAGCCGAGTGGAGCGGCCAATACGCAGGACAGAAGTCCAACCACGCCCAGCCAATCGCTCCCCACTCGGCGCTTTAAAATCCGCTGTACTAACCAAGTCCTAGACTGCATGCCACCTCCGCGGCTACCGCATCTGGATTTTTGCCGTCGGTGTTGATCCGACAGTTCGCCTTCAGGTACGAGGGTCGCCGCTGCTCGTATAGTTCGGAAAATTGCTTGGCGTCGCGCCGCAAGGGACGCTCTCGGCCTTCTCGTTCGCAACGACGAAACAGCTCGTCCGCCGAACCATCCAAGAAGACGACCGCAGCTCCCATGGCCGCGATCAACGCGGCGTTTTCTGGCTGAGTGAAGGAACCTCCACCCAACGCTACCACGCGCGGCGATTGCCCCAGGTTCGAGAGCAATTCGCGAATCGTTTCGTGTTCCACGATTCGGAACCCCGCCTCGCCGACCCGGCGGAAGATTTGCTCGATCGTCCGCGCCTCGCGAGACTGGATTCTTTCGTCGAGATCCTCAAACGGCCAGCCCAGGCGGCCGGCCAACATGCGACCGACCGTGGTCTTGCCCGCCCCCATAAAGCCTACTAAGAAAACTACACGGATTCGGTCCGGCCGTCGCGTAACCGGAGTAACCGAGGAAGAAGGGCCGGCCGAAGCATCCATGGATTTAGCTGAGCGAGCCTATATCGCGCTCTCGCCGATTGGCACAATTAGCGTTTCTTGAGGTGGATTTTACCACTGAAGGAAAGCAACCGGACCGAGGAAGCCGCCTGGCCAATGGTACCTGCGAAGGCACTGCCCGCCCGGGCCACTAAGGAGCTGTGGGTGGGTTGCAAGAGAAAATCGTTCTCCACTTTTCCGTGGGTGGAACTGGCCATGACGTCGATCGAAGCATAGGAGGGAGCGGTGGCTTCAATGTCTCCCGTGTGGGTCATCAAGGAGTACTCTCCCCCGCCGCCGAAGTCTCCATCATAAACAATCCTTCCGCTCGTGGAATTCACGTGGATCAGGGGTCCGTTCACCGCATTCAGCGCTACATCGCCGCCGACGGATGTGATTTCCACGTGAACATCGCTGACATTGGTCAAGGTTACGGGACCATCCAAAGTTTTGATGTGCACGTGCCCGCCACTGAGGTCTCGGACCTCGACATCGGCCGTGTTGCCCTCCAGAATGACGTCGCCATGGAGACGTTCCGCCCGCAAAGGACCGGTGGCAGAAAGTAAGGTGACGTTGGCATCGGCGGGAACCGAAACCTGATATTCGACCCGCCCCGTCTCGGCATCGGCTCCGGGCAATAGATGAGAAGTAATGGAGACACGGTTGCTGCTATGGGTGTGATCGACCTCGACCTTGTCGGAGTAGAGTAGAGCCGTTACCAGCACCTGTTTCCCCGAGGACGGCTTCACCGAAATCGGCCCAAACTGGTTGGCTATGGAAACACTGGCGCGACGATGCACCCGGAAACGAAATTCCTTGCGCGTCTCGGCCGTGGCGACAATCGTTCCCGCTAGCAGAACTGCCACCACCAGCTTCGCCCTGGTCTGCCTACGCTCCATAGTCACCTACTCCCCCACCTACCCTCCGCACCTTATCGCAGAACGCGATCCATGGCTATTTCGTAGACCATCGCCCTTTGTTCATAGGCATTCATCAAGTATTGCTGGGCGATCTCGTCATTGGGGTTATTGCGCACCGAGGTTTCGGCGTCGCGAATGTACGCATCCACCGCTCGCAGGTCCGACTCATAGCGGGCGCGCATGGCTGGCCCGCGGCTGGCGACAAGGTTCAGCAACTGTGCTTCATCGGCATCGATGGTGGGGTCCTGGGGGATCTCAGCCGCAGTTTGTATGACGGGAGCCGATGCAGCCGGTTGGTGCCCGACCGGGGTGCCTCGGGGAGGATATAGCCATACCCCCAAAAGCACCGCTCCGCATACCAGGGCTATGGTCACCGGCCTGAGCCAGGCAGATCTTGGTTGGGGCCAGCCCAAGCGCGCCAGAACAGCCAGTGGCTGGGGGGCGCGGATCAGCCCCTCCTGACGCAGGGCAATTTCGAGCCAGTTCCAAACCCGCAGGCTTGGCTCTAGATCCGCCGCCAAGAGGCGCGCCTCCTCGCAAATAGCGTTCAGGTCGGAAACTAGGTCTGAACAAGACGAGCAGGTTTTCAGGTGCGCTTCCTGCTCGACCGTATAGTCGCCCTCAAGCTCAGGCAGGACCCGTCTAAATTCCTCACAGGTCATACTACCTCTCCCCGATTGTGTCCCGAGCTCCTCACGGCTTGGTGGCTTTTTCAGCTCTGCTCGTCTTGAGGAGCTCCCTTAACTTCATTCTAGCCTTGTGCAACTGCGACTTGCTGTTGCCGATCGAACATCCTACCATTTCGGCGATTTCATTGTGCTCATAACCTTCGACGTCGTGAAGGAGAAACACCATGCGGTAACCAGGGGGCAGGTCGCCGATAGCCTGCTGCAATTGTAAGCGGTTGATCGAACCCGCTAATCTAACATCTTCTGCGCCCGGTTCCTTCTTGGGAGACTCCTCCTCGGTCTCCATGGTCTCCTCGAGCGAAACCAGCGGCAATCCCTTCTTCCGCAGCTGCATCAGCACCACGTTGACTGCCATCCGATGCAGCCAGGTGGAAAAGGCTGACTCGCCGCGAAAGGTTGCAATCTTGCGGAACAGCTGCAAGAATGCCTCCTGCGTCAGATCCTCGGCCGCAGCCGTGTTCGCAGTCATCCGCAGGCAGAGCGAATACACACGCCGCTTATGCAGGTGATAGAGAGCCTCGAAAGCCTCCTCATCCCCCTGCTTCGCTCGTTCGATTGCCTCAGCTTCTGAAAGCCTGTCGACCTGCGGTTTTCTCGCGTCCGTCAAGTTGCCTGATTCCGGCCGCATTTGATCAGATGCAGCGCAAATGTCTTTTCGTTGTACTGGTTGCAGCGACTTGAGCTGGGAGACACCAAATCTTCCCATGACCATGAATCACTTTCGTCGTCCCCCCATGGTGCGAGCCGCAGCCCGCCGCCAAGCCAACCGCTTCCGCCCTTGGCCTACTTCTTGTAGATTCAGCAGTTAGACCAAAAGATCCGCCGCCCCAGGCCGGAAACCTAGGCTGCGGCCGTCGCCGCGGTGATAGTTTCTAACCCATGACCGAGGGGTCCGGTTTCGCGGATCCGCAGAAGAATGGCCAAGGTGAGTCCGACGAAGCCGAGGAGCGAGAAGATCCACATACCCAAGTGGTACCCCCCAGCATTGCTAAGCCCAGCCCCTGCAAAGTCGTTCGCCGTGCCAATCAGGAGATTCAGTAGGAAAAAGCCAATCTGTTGAATGAGGGTCATCAGAGCATAGGCGGTCCCCAGTCGGGACTGGTCCACAATGTATGCCACCGATGGCCACATAACCGCCGGGATCAGGGAAAAGGCAATGCCCATCAGGGAGACTGGCAGCAGAAGAGAAATATGGCTGTATGCCATCAGCAGATAGACCGGCATCAGCAGCATCGAGCCGTATATCATCAACAGCGCACGCTTGCCGATTCGATCGACCAACAGCCCGAACAGGGGCGTGGCGAACATGGCCGATAGGGGCAACAGGCTGTTCAAAAAGCCAGCCCTTTGATGAGCCAGGATCCTGACCGCTTCGGTGGCTTGCACTCCGCCTTGCGTGGCCAGGATCTTATTGGTGAAAAAGTCGATGGCAAAGGTGCGAAAGGGAAAAATTGCGGAATAAAAGGTGAAACACAGCCCCACCACGTACCAATACGAACGATTGAAACGAAACATCTGCCGAAAGTCCAGCTTGTCGACCTCCCCCGCTTTGCCGAGATGGTAGCGGCCTTCGGCACGGGTTTCGAGCGTCCAGTAAACCAAGGCGGTCAGAACCCCCAGCACTCCGGCCGCGACAGCGACGAGCAGCGGACCTCGCCAACTGGGCGGCCCCGCCGGTCCCTCGGGATAGAAGACTTGCTTGGCCCAAGTGGGCGAATTGTCGGCCGCGACCGACGCCAGACGTGCAATCGTGAGATTGATGCCGAAAGCGAAGCTGAGTTCCTTACCGCGGAACCATTTGGCCAACACCGTCGTGGCAGCGACGATCATGGACTCGGCGCCCAATCCGAGCACCGTCCGCCCGGCAATCATGGTTTCGGGTCTCCCTTGGGCAGCAGTCACGAGAGCACCTAGCAAACACACGCCGGCAAACAAGGTCAGAGCCTTTTTCGTGCCGACACGATCAATCACAATTCCACCGATCAACAAGGTGGCTACAGCAGCCACGCTATAACTGGCATTCAACCAGCCGAATTCCGTGGCGGAGAAGCCCAAGCGGTCGATGAAGATTCGTTCCAGAGGGTTGATGCTGTCATAGATGTAGTAGTTCGCGCCCATGGCAATGCTGACGAAGAGGAGCACGGTCCAGCGATAGAGGGCGGAGGGTTGGGGAAGCGAGGAATTCGTCATCGGGTTCCTTCAGCCTCTGGAGAGCATGAAGCCAAGAAGATAGCAGATGAGAGCGCGAAGCGCACGACCTCCTCGCAAGCTGATCGGCGCTCCAGCCGGTTTGAATGCTTGCCCGATCTCTCCGAACCGCTTACTCGATTCACCTTAATGGGTCCTGCAGGATTATTGCCCGGGACCTACAGGATTACAGGCACTTAGCAAGGCATGACTGCTCTCCCGCCCAACTTGGCGGCAGATAGCGGCATCCAAATCGACCGTTGCTCACAATCGAAACTCGGGTACCGAAAGGGCGTAGCCGGGAGACTGCCCGTTAGGAATAAGGAGAAGTGAATGATGAAGCGTTTTGCCGTCTTGGTTGCACTGGGCCTTGGACTAGCTGGGCCGGCGTGGGTGGCGGCCCAGTCGACAGAAAATCATGGGGAAGTTGACGTTTTCGCAGACTATCTCCGCTTTAGCCCGCCAATCAGACCGTAACCTTTGTGGGCGTGGGCGGGCGGTTGGGCATCAATGTGCACCCCAACATTCAGCTGGAAGGCGAACTGAATTACGACTTCCAGCGAAATTACACCGACACGTTCACCAATGGTTTCACCACCTCGTTTGTGACCACCGGGGTCTGTCCCTTGACCGGGCTATTCGGCCCGAAGATCCAAGCCGGGACGTCGGGCCCATTCCGTGTATTTTTGACCGGCAAAATGGGTTTCATCAACTTCAGTGAGACTTCGAGCGGGGTGGTTTCCTCAACCACTTTCAGCAATTCCGTCAACGGCGTGGGTGGTCCTGGCACCCATCTGGCCTTCTATCCGGGTGGCGGCATTGAAGGCTACATCGGACCCGTGGGATTGCGCCTGGAGGTCGGGGACGAGATCTACTTGAATAACGGCACCTATAACAACTTGCGAATCACCTTCGGACCCCATATCCGCTTCTAACTGGGCATCCAACTAAAAACGGCACCGGGAGTGGTTGCTGGCTCCCCGTGCCGCCTCTTCGCACCCGGGTTCCGTCGCAGTCCTTGCGTGGCTTCGAGGAGGCTGCATCTTTCCTGGCTCGCCGATGTCATCAAGAAGACCTCCCCATCCAGGGGCCTTACGGCGGCGCTTGTCAAAGAGAGTTTGCTGGTTTTCGCGATGCGAGGTCCTTCGTACCGCGAGTCATCGTCCAACTCTGCAGTGTTGCCTCTGAGCCGCAACTCCTTCGATCTTTTCCCGCCTCTCAGCAGGAGGCGTTTTTGACGCTCCCTTTCCCTGCGCCGTGATAAAGTGTTGGACTTCGTCGCGGAGGATCCGTATATGGCTCTGATTTATGACTTGGTAAAGGACCGCCGGGTTTATTCCATCGATGCCGAAAATACGGTGCTCGAGGCCGCCCGCTTCATGATGGAGCACAATATTGGTGCTCTGCCGGTGCTTCGCAATGGAGAGCTAGCCGGGATCTTCTCCGAGCGCGACATCATGAACCGCGTGGTCGCGGTCGGGCGCATGCCGGGCACCACCAAAGTCTCCGAGGTGATGACCCCGAATCCGAAAGCGGTAGGCATCGATGAAACCGTCGAAAACGGTCTGTTTCTCATGCGGGAATTCGGCTTCCGCCATCTCCCCATTACGGCGGGCAAGCAATTGAAGGGACTGATTTCGCTGCGCGATCTGCTGTTGCGTTATCTAGCGCAGAAAGAGGCCGAATCGCAGCGAGCTTCCTAAAGGTCGGAGGGCTTCGAGCTTAACCGGATTGCGCACTCGAAGCGGCGGCAGTTCCCCCCCCGGATCGTGGCAAACCCCGACAAAATCCCCACCACCGGCGGCAAGCATGCCGCTTATTTGGGTTTGGCGCTACCGAGCACGCAGCAAAATTTCACCAGCCACGCGTTCGGCCCAATTGCAAATCAAAATGAGTTTATCGAGACCTCTGATTGCCAGTGAGTCGGAGGTGTGAGCTCGGGCCCGAAGACATTCCTCTCTCAACGATTCCACCTCCGGTCGCTCAAAATAGACGCTCTCGGACGGCTGTTCGAAACTCTGGCCCAAAAGGATCGTAGCCGATTACACCAGGGCGGTAAAGGTAGCCGGATTGTGCGCTGTGGCCTGCTGGATGAGTAGTTAAGGTCGGGGCGGGGATGGAATGCGTTGCTCCGTTTCATAAGTCTTTAAGGTAGGAGGGACGGTCTTGTTCCCCGTCGCGGCCAAGTCTTTGATTCAGACCAGCCACAACCCGGACGGGAGCCGGGCAAGCCTGGCGTCAGAACTTTTGCGCTCCTCGTGGTTCGGGTTATCTTATTTGCATGCAACTTCGCGGCTGTGGCACCGCATTGGTCACTCCTTTTGGTCAGGATGGTTCGATCGACGAGCCTGCCCTGCGCAACCTGGTTGCATGGCAGGTCGAATCGGGAATCGATTTTCTCGTTCCCTGCGGCACGACCGGCGAAACGCCTACGCTGTCCCGCGATGAACGGCTGCAGGTGGTCGATGTAACCGTAGCAATCGCGGGCGGACGCGTACCGATCGTGGCCGGGGCGACGGCCAACGCGACCCAAGAAGCCGTGGAAAGAGCCAAGGAGGTGGCGGCTCGTCCGGGAGTCGATGCTATCTTGACCGCGTCTCCTTATTACAACAAGCCGAGCCAGGAGGGACAATACCGCCACTTTCGCGCGATCGCCGAGGCCGTGGACAAGCCCATCATTCTTTACAACGTCCCCGGGCGCACGGGCACGAACATCGAACCCGCAACCCTGGCCCGATTGGCCGAGCTGCCTAACATCGTCGGGGTGAAAGAGGCCAGCGGGAACATGCTGCAGATTGCCGAGGCCGCCAGCGCGCTTCCCGAGAATTTCGCAATCTTTTCCGGGGACGATGCGATGACGCTCCCGGTGATTGCCGTGGGCGGTGTGGGCATCATCTCCGTGGCCGCGAACGAGATTCCCCGCGAGATGGCGGAGATGACACGCGCCGCCCTCAATAACGACTGGGCTACCGCCCGCCAGCTTCACCGCAAATACCTGGCTTTGATGCAAGCCAACTTCCTCGAATCGAATCCCGTCCCGGTGAAAGCCGTCTTGGCCATGATGGGAAAAATCGAGGAGGTCTATCGCTTACCGCTCGTGCCCATGCGGCGCGATACCCGTTCCAAGTTGCAGCGCATCGCAGCGGAGGCGGAAGTGATCGCCAAGCCAGCGGGAAGCACCATTGAACCGACCCATTTCTTTATCTACGAAAATTGGTTGGCGGGGCCGCGCAAGGTGGTTCTGCATCGTTCGACCTGCGGGCAATGCAAGCATGGCAAAGGACGCCCTTCGGGATACGATATCGACCATGCTCGCTGGCACGGGCCGTACGCCTCGCTCTCGGAGGCCAGACAAGCCGCATGCCAGATGAGCGGCGTACTCATACGATCCGAGTGCAAGTGCATCTGAA